>NZ_QODK01000004.1:300000-430513 GCF_003324485.1 Cohaesibacter intestini
TCACTTGGACGGCAGCCAGCTGGCTTGCCTGGGTGTCCAAAGATCCAAAGGAGGCGTGATATGTCATCCATTAAACTCAATGGCGTCGAGAAGTGGTTTGGCGATCTGCAGGTGATTAAGGGGGTGGATCTCGATATTGAAGAAGGGGAGTTCATCATCTTTGTCGGCCCGTCGGGCTGTGGTAAATCCACCTTGCTCAGGACCATTGCCGGTCTTGAGGAATGCTCACGTGGCGAAATCCTGATTGAAGGCCAAGACGTCACGGCCAAACCTCCCGCTGAGCGGGGATTGGCGATGGTGTTCCAGTCTTATGCGCTCTATCCACATATGAATGTGCGTGACAATATGGGCTTTGGTCTGAAAACCGCCGGTGCACCCACATCGGAAATCCAGTCCAAGGTCGATGACGCCGCAAAGGCCCTGAAGCTTGAGGCCTATCTGGATCGACGTCCGAAAGAATTGTCCGGTGGTCAGCGACAGAGGGTTGCCATTGGGCGGTCGATCGTGCGCAACCCAACCGCGTTCCTGTTTGATGAGCCACTGTCAAATCTAGATGCGGCTTTGCGGGTCGAGATGCGTTATGAGATCGCCAAGCTGCATCGCGAGCTGGATACCACAATGATCTATGTGACCCATGATCAGGTGGAAGCCATGACATTGGCGGATCGGATTGTCGTTTTGCGTGATGGCATCATCGAGCAGGTCGGCACGCCCCGCACCCTTTATGAGCGGCCAGACAATCTGTTTGTGGCGCAGTTTATCGGCTCTCCGAAGATGAATATCATGCCATGCCAGACCGATGGTGACCGCTACCAGCTGGAAGGGGGCAGAGGCGGTGCCCAGACCCAAAAGGGGATTGCGGTCTATCTCGGTGTGCGACCTGAAGCCATTACTTTGGGTGATGTCGGTCAAGGGCAGTGCGATGGGGTGGTCGATATTGTCGAATATCTCGGGGCCGACACCCACTTGCTGGTTGACTGCGGCTCACTCGGGGCTATTGGCTTGCGGGTTGATGGCAATACGGCGGTCAGATCTGGCGATAAGGTCGGGTTGGTCTTTGATCCGGAAAAACTGCATTTCTTCGATGCTGAGGGGCAGGCGTTGCCCCGCTCGTGAGGATGGGTAGCCCTTCCAGAAAATCTCCCAAGAGCATTCTGCTCGACAATGGGGAGCGGTTCTCCGCTCCCTATTTGTGTCTCAGGGGGTGGGTCTAAGGGCCGATGGGCCATGTGGTGCTGCAGTTCGAACGTCGCTTCAGGCGCCTGTCGTCATGGCCAGAGCAACCAGCCACAGGCTGTAGGCGATGATTGCGACCGAGGTGACAATGCAAAGTGGCATGAAGATTTGGCGTGACAAACTGGCCGCTTTTTTTTCACCGAACCGATATACCCATTTCTGGGCTTTCGGGTCGGTCCGCAGATAGTAGAGCAAAGCTCGCTCGTCCAGTTGCAACGGGATAATTGTTTTCAGCAGGCTTGCCGCCGCCATGCTGACGCACCCCCACATGATAATATCCAGCATTTTGCCCTCTTTTGATTGGTTCGGGCTGCGGATGAAAGTATCCGTTCTATCAATGGCTGCATATATGGGTGAAAAATGCAATCAGATTCGTGTAATTGACTTGTAACTTTGTTCGTAAATTAGATGAATATTCTAAAGGCTGCCAACAAAGGTCGCATATGTCGCACCTTTACTTAGAACGATCCAAAAGCCGGTCGAAGCTGTTTCTTGCCTTTGAACAAAAAAAGAGCGGCCGGAGCCGCTCTTGGGGAAGTTGGGGAGGGGGAGAGCAAAGTCAAACGAAGCGGTTGACCCAGTTTTCCAGTTTTTCCTGCTGACCAGAGCGTGGCTCTGGGTTGATGTTGTCCTTGAGGACGCGCTCGGAAATGCTTTCCAACGTACCATTGGCCAGCATGTCCTTGTTCGCATCCTGCTCCCAACCGGCGTAGCGGGCTTTGAGGGCATTTTCCAGACCACCATCTTCGATCATGGCAGCCGCCGCCTTCAGGCCACGGGCACAGATGTCCATGCCACCAATGTGACCGGCCACCAGATCTTCGGCGTCAAGGGACTGGCGACGCAGTTTGGCGTCAAAGTTGGTGCCGCCGGTGGTGAAGCCACCCGATTTCAGGATGTGATAATAGGCCAAGGCCACTTCCGGCACATTGTTCGGGAACTGGTCAGTATCCCAGCCAGACTGATAGTCGTTGCGGTTCATGTCGATGGAGCCAAGCATGCCATCGGCGCAGGCCACGGCGATTTCATGCTCGAAGCTGTGGCCGGCAAGGATGGCATGACCCTGTTCGAGGTTCAGCTTGACCTCATTTTCAAGGCCATATTTGCGCAGGAAGCCGATGCAGGTCGCGGCATCATAATCATATTGATGCTTGGAAGGTTCCTGCGGCTTTGGTTCAACCAGAATGGTGCCCTTGAAGCCGATCTTGTGCTTATAGTCGACCACCATCGAGAGGAAGCGGCCCATATGGTCGAGTTCCTGACCGATGTCGGTGTTGAGCAGGGTTTCATAGCCTTCGCGGCCGCCCCAGAGCACATAATTCTCGCCGCCAAGACGCATGGTGGCATCCATGCAGCTTTTGACCGTGGCCGCGCTGTAGGCAAAGACATCCGGGTCCGGATTGGTGGAGGCGCCGGACATGAACCGGCGATGGGAGAACATGTTGGCAGTGCCCCAGAGCAGCTTGGTGCTGGAGGTTGCCATTTTCTCTTCGAAATAGTCGACAATTTCATTCAGGTTCGACAGGCTTTCGGCAAAGTTGTTGCCTTCGGGGCGAACGTCTGCGTCATGGAAGCAGAAGAAAGGCGCGTCGAGAATGTCGAACAATTCGAAAGCGACGTCGGCTTTCAGTTTGGCGCGGTCCATGCCGTCGCCATACCATGGGCGATCGAAAGTGCGGCCGCCAAAGGGATCGCCACCTTCCCATGCAAAGCTGTGCCAATAGGCCACGGCAAAGCGCAAATGGTCGCGCATGCTTTTGCCCATGACGATCTCGTCTGGATTATAGTGATGGAAGGCGAGCGGATCGTCGCTGTCTGGGCCTTCATATTTGATTTTGGAGAGCGAACCAAAAAAGTCAGTCATGATCAAAGATCCTTCAGGGATGGATAGGCAGCGGCATAGCGGGCATAAGCGTCTGCAAATGCAGGCTGCAGGTCAGTGTTTGGATGGAAGCTCTGGTCGATGGTCGGCATCGTGCAGACCTCTGCGGGATCGCATTTCAGATCGGCAACCAGCCCTGTGCGGGCCGCACCGAAGGCACCGCCGAAATCACCGGCGGCGGGGCGGTCAATTTGTTTGCCCAGAATGGTGGCGAGCAGAGAAAGCCAATAATCGGACGAAGAGCCACCGCCGACGGCAATCAGTCGGTCAAGATGGGTGCCTGCGGCTTCCAGTGCCTTGATGCCATCCATGAAGGCATAGGAAATGCCTTCGAGCACGGTGCGGGTCAGGCTGTCGCGATCGTCCGGATGGGCAAGGCCGATGAAGCCGCCGCGGATGCTGGCGTCATTGTGCGGGGTGCGCTCACCGCCCAGATAAGGGAAGAAGAGCGTTGACCCCGGTGCATGGACCTCTTGCCCCAAAGCCTTGGTCAGGGTGGCCGCGTCCGAGCCGACCAGCTTGGCATACCAGTTGAGCGCATCAGTGGCGGCCAAAATCACCGCCATATGGCACCAGTGATTGGCGGTCGAATGGCAGAAGGTATGCACGGCGCTGTCTGGCAGCGGACGGTAGCTGTTGGTGGCGGCATAGATCACGCCACTGGTGCCCAGAGACAGGAAGGCGTCGCCTTCAGCGACGATGCCGGTCGCCAGAGCGGATGCTGCATTGTCGCCGGCGCCGCCAGCCACGATGGTGTCGGGGGAAAAGCCCCAGCGTTCGACGAGCGCTTGACGAATCTTGCCGGTGCTTTCGATGCTTTCGGCAAGGGCTGGCATGTGGGACTGATCAAGGCCGGTTGCGGCAAGCAGCTGGTCCGACCAGGTGCGGCTGCCGACATCAAGCCAGGCGGTGCCAGCGCTGTCGGAATAATCAGAGACATAATCGCCGGTCAACCAGAGGCGGAGATAATCCTTTGGCAGCAGAACTTTCTTGATCCGGTCGAACAGGTCTGGCTTGTTGTTGTGCATCCAGACCAGTTTCGGGGCGGTGAAGCCGGGAAAGACAATGTTGCCCGTCAGGCTGCGGAAGCCTTCGGTGGCGTCCAGTTTGGCTGCTTCCTTGTAGGAGCGGGTGTCGTTCCACAGGATGCAGGGGGCGACGGGCTTGTCGTCTGCATCGAGCATGGTGGCGCCATGCATCTGGCCTGAAAGGCCAATGGCGCGAATGTCCTTGACGGCCTGCGGGGCATTGGCAGCCAGTTCGTCGAAGGCCTTTGCGGTGGCGTTGATCCAGCTTTCCGGATCCTGCTCGCTCCAGCCCGTGTCTGGGCGTTCGACGCTAAGGGGTTGGTTGACGGTGGCCACAATCTGCTGGCGTTCGTCCATAACCAGCAGTTTGATCCCGGACGTGCCCAGGTCAATTCCTAAATACATGATTTCCTCCCAACCGGTCCGTGGCATCCAAGATCGGAGTGAACGGGCCGGAGATATTTCGCCAGAAAAGTTTATTTTAGTTCGTAAAATAAATCAAGCGAAAGGAGTGTTCGCACTGCGGAACCGATTGTGCTTATGCGGCAGATGATTGAGATTGACCGATATTTCGGTCGTGGTCACCGGTTGCGATCTTGTGGACAGTTGCCGTGGTGCGCGGCCCTTGGCATTGCGAGAGGAGGGGCCTCGGGTTTGGGCCAACTGTCCCGTGACAAGGTCTGGAGACGTGGGCGCGGCTCGGGGCTATTTGGCGGGTCAGGAAGGGTCAGGAAGGGTCAGGAAGGCATGTTACGGGTCTGGGGCATTGAGCTGGTCGATCGTGATGCGGACAATCTCTTCCAGAGCGTAGGCAGCAGCGCCCTTTGCCCACATCAGGTCTCCCCATTTGTGGATGCGGATTTCAGGGGCATGGTGCCCTTTCTGAATGGTCGAGGATTTGACTGCATCCAGAACGGTCTGGGCATAAAGATAGTCGAACTGCATCTGTTCACCAGCCAAAATTACCAGAGACGGGTCGAACAGATTGACCAGATTGGCCAACCCCATGGCGAACATGCGGCTGGCGCGATCGAAGATCGATTTGGCCATCATGTCGCCATTGCGGGCCATTTCAAACAGTTCGGCCAGACGGTTGTTCTCGTCCCCGCTGCCGGGTTTCTGAATGAAGAGTTCCGCTTCGCGCAGCAAGGCATAGTCGGAGACATAGGCTTCAAGGCAGCCGCGCTGGCCACAGCGGCACAAGGCCCCTTCCAGTTGGACCTTGGTGTGGCCAAATTCCGCGCCGAAGCCCTGTGTGCCACGATAGATCCTGCCGTCAATCACGATGCCAAGGCCGACGCCTTGTTCGATGGTGACAACCAGAAAATCCGGGGCATCGCGGCCAAACCCGAACCACAGCTCCGCCATGGCAACCGCATTGGCGTCATTCTCTATGAAGGCGGGCATGGGCAGTACTTCCTGCAAGACCTCTTGCAGGTTGCATTGTTCTTCCTCGATCAGCGGACACCAGTCGACGAAGCCGTTTTCGGCCTGAACCGTGCCGGGGATGCCGACGCCGATACAGGACAGGTCCTTGATCTCGATCTTGGCGGATTGGGTGACCAGATCCACCATGGCGACTATCAGATCCTGAAATTCCTTGTTGCTCAGGCGCGGTCTTGGCATGGGTAGCTGGGCGTTGCCCAGCTGGTTGCCTTCCAGATCCAGAATCACCGCCGTGGCATATTTGTTGGTGAGTTTCATCCCGGCCACGAAATGGGCTTCGCCGCGTAGCTTGAGGTCGACACGCGGACGGCCTCTGCGGGACTGACCCGGCTCGATCGTACGCTGTACTTCCTCGATCAGCCCAGCGCCGAGCAACTCTGCGGTTATGGCCGTAACGGTGGCCGGACTCATGCCGGTCTCGCGGGCAATATCGATGCGGGCAACTTGATGATTGTTGCGAATGTGAGAGAAGACCAGATGCCGCCCCTGATTGCGTTGTTCGGGAATTTGTGACGGCTTTCTTGTGCGGTTGTTCATCTGGCTGGCTTTGTTTGTGGATCTTTTTGCAAATCTTGATGTGTTTCAAACGACATACTAACGCCCCTCGATCGGAAAATCTTGCAGAATTTCTAACTCAACAGAAAAGAGTTGCATTTTTAATTTGAGCATTAAAATAAATGATGGTATTGATAGTTGCAGCAGCCCATGCTGAACTGGCTGTTATGTTCTTGGGAGGAACAGATATGAAAAAATCACTGCTTATGGCGGCTCTTTTGAGCGCGTCTGTATTCACGCCTGCGCTCGCCGCAGATCTCGTCGTTGGTGTCAGCTGGTCGAATTTCCAGGAAGAACGTTGGAAAACTGACGAAGCAGCAATCGTCAAGGCTCTTGAAGCTGCCGGCGCCAAGTATGTTTCCGCCGATGCCCAGTCTTCTTCGTCCAAACAGCTCAGCGATATTGAAGCGCTGATGGCTCAGGGCGTGAATGCGCTGATCGTTTTGGCTCAGGACACCGAGGCAATCATTCCGGCTGTTCAGAATGCTGCCGATGAAGGCATTCCTGTGATTGCCTATGACCGTCTCATCGAAGATGATCGCGCCTTCTATCTGACCTTTGACAATGTGGAAGTTGGTCGTATGCAGGCTCGGGCTGTTTTTGCAAAACAGCCAAAGGGCAACTATGTCATGATCAAGGGCTCTCCAACTGATCCAAACGCAGACTTCCTGCGTGGTGGTCAGCAGGAAATCATTGATGCTGCGGTGAAGTCCGGCGACATCAAGATTGTTGGCGAAGCCTACACCGATGGCTGGCTGCCAGCCAACGCCCAGCGCAACATGGAACAGATCCTGACGGCCAACGACAACATGGTTGACGCTGTTGTGGCTTCCAACGACGGCACCGCCGGTGGTGTTGTTGCGGCTCTGACTGCTCAGGGCATGGAAGGTATCCCGGTTTCCGGTCAGGATGGCGATCATGCCGCCTTGAACCGTGTGGCCAAGGGCACTCAGACTGTGTCCGTCTGGAAAGACGCGCGTGACCTCGGCAAATCAGCTGCAGAAATCGCTGTTGCTCTGGCTGGTGGTACTGAAATGGCGGATGTCGAAGGCGCTGGCGCATGGACTTCCCCATCAGGCACCAAAATGACCGCTCGTTTCCTGGCTCCGATCCCGATCACCCAAGACAACCTCACCGTTGTCACCGATGGTGGCTGGATCTCTGTTGAAGCACTTTGCCAGGGCGTTACCAACGGTCCGGCTCCTTGTAACTAAGCGACTAGCGGTCACCCCAACACTCAGGTGGCCGTTCAATGCTTTGCTTCAAATACCCGCAATGACCCGGTGGCCTGCAGGCCACCGGGTTGGAAGCGGGAGCAAACAAGCTACAACAATCAAGCATTGACCATCAGCTTCTGCCTTGCGCGGCAGAGGTAATGATAACTTGCATGCTGGAGAGCAGCACATGGGCGATAGCGTGACTACCAATCGCGGCCTGCCAAAACAAGCGCGGAAAACCCTGATCGATACAATGGAAATTGACACCCGACTGCTCGGCATGATCGGTGCGTTTGTCATTATCTGTATCGTTTTTGATTTCTGGACTGGCGGTCGTTTTCTAACTCCTCGCAACATTTTCAATCTCACGATCCAGACAGTGTCCGTTGCCATCATGGCGACCGGCATGGTGTTTGTTATCGTCACAAGGCATATCGATCTGTCAGTGGGCGCGTTGCTCGCGACCTGTTCGGCGGTGATGGCCATGATCCAGACTGCCGTCCTGCCCGGTTGGTTCGGGTTGGAGCTCGGCTCTGGCATGATCGCGCCGATCGCCATTGTTGTCGGCCTTGTGGTTGGGGCTCTGGTTGGCTCCTTCCATGGTTGGCTGATTGGTTATCTGACCATCCCGGCCTTTATCGTGACGCTGGGTGGGCTGTTTGTATGGCGCAACGTCGCCTGGCACTTGACCGATGGCCAGACCATCGGGCCGCTCGACACAGCATTCGTGTCTCTTGGCGGTATTGAGGGCACGCTCGGGGAAAGTGGCAGCTGGGTACTTGGCGTGCTGGTTGCCGTGTTTGTTGTCTATCTGCTGTTCGGGGCGCGCCGCAACAAGATTGCCCACGATTTCCCGGTCAAGCCGGTCTGGGCAGAGTTGATCATCGGCGGTATTGCGGTCGGAGCGATCCTCGGATTTGTCTGGATGCTCAATGCTTATGATGTGCCGATTGGTCGTTTGAAGCGTCTGTTCGAAGCGCGCGGAGAAGTGATGCCTGAGGGCTATAGCGAAGGCTATGGTGTGCCATATTCGGTGCTGGTGCTGATCCTGGTGGCGACTGTGATGACGGTGATTGCGCAGCGAACCCGTCTGGGTCGCTATATCTTTGCCACAGGCGGCAACCCGGAAGCAGCAGCCCTGTCGGGCATCAATACCCGGCTGCTGACAGTCAAGATCTTCGCCATGGTTGGCGTGCTCTGCGCCATTTCTGCGGTGGTTGCCTCGGCGCGCCTCAACTTCCACTCCAACGATATCGGGACGCTTGACGAATTGCGGGTCATTGCCGCCGCGGTCATTGGCGGTACGGCTCTGGCTGGTGGTGTCGGAACCATTTATGGTGCCATTCTGGGTGCGTTGATCATGCAGTCGCTGCAATCGGGCATGGCCATGGTGGGCGTTGAAGCGCCTTATCAGAATATTGTCGTCGGTATCGTGCTGGTTCTGGCTGTCTATGTCGACATTGTCTATCGCAAGAGAACGGGAGACTGATCGATGCCAACTTCTGCACAAGCTGATCGCGGCACGCCGCTCGTTGAAATGCGCAATATGAACCTGTCTTTCGGCGGCATCAATGCGGTCGATGACGTGACGGTTGACCTTTATCCCGGCGAAGTGGTCGGGGTGTTGGGACATAATGGGGCGGGCAAGTCCTGTCTCATGAAGATGCTCTCGGGTGCCTACAAGAAAAATAGTGGCGACATTTTCGTCAATGGCGAGATGGTCGAGATCAACAATCCGCGCGACGCACGCGAATATAATATCGAGACGATCTATCAGACCTTGGCGCTGGCAGACAATCTCGATGCCGCCTCCAACATGTTCCTTGGCCGTGAGCTGGTGAATGGTGTGGGGCTCGTGGATGATGCGCAGATGGAAGCGGAAACCCGGAAGATCATGGGACGACTCAATCCCCGCTTCCAGCGATTCTCTTCCCCGGTGTCTGCCTTGTCCGGTGGTCAGCGTCAAAGTGTCGCGATTAGTCGCGCCGTTTACTTTAATGCCAAGATCCTGATCATGGATGAGCCGACCGCTGCCCTCGGTGTCGAAGAAACCAAGATGGTGGCCGATCTCATTCAGGAACTGAAGATGCAAGGATTGGGAATTTTCCTTATCGATCATGATATTCACGCGGTTAAGGCGCTGTGTGATCGGGCGTCGGTGATGAAGAATGGCAAGCTTGTCGGAACCGTCAAGGTCGATGAGGTGACCGAGGATGACATTCTGGGGATGATTATTCTTGGCAAACATCCGCATACGGGCGAAACCATATAGATCCAAGATTATAAGTACAATCAAGGACCCGATGTGCTATGCTGAGTAGTCACATCGGGTCCTTTTTCAATGGTGGGGAACCCATCTCTAAGTCGAGCTTCCGTTTGTGGCAGCTTACGTTAACATACACTCTGGTCGGCCAGTTTACGTCAATGATAACAATCAGGCGCTGGCTTTGTCGAAAAACCCTGAGGAGGGGGGATGATCAAGGTGTATTTCGGGAGGAAATCCATGCGAGCAGGTTGGAAGCAACCCTTGCATTGCGCTGCCCTGTGCTTTGCGTCTTATGTCGTTTTCGGGGTGGCTGCGGTCGGTTCCGCCGCTGCGGAGACAGGTGCGTCTCCGGTGATCGGTGATGAACGCGCAGTGCGCCAGCATCTTGATCTGTCTGACCTTGCAACCATGTCCGTCGAGGCAATCAACGCCCATGGCCGGATGTTGTTCGACGCCAAATTCACCACACTCGATGGAGCTGGGCGCCCTGCTGCAACACAGGCGGAAGTGCCAGTCAAGCGCCGCCCCGGTCGTGTGCCGGCCCTGTTCCGCACTTCGGGTCCGGATTCCAATGCTTGCAATGGCTGTCACAATCAGCCAGCGTCTGGCGGTGCAGGTGAGTTTGTCGCCAATGTTTTCACCTCTGTGGGCGTGTCTGATGCCGAGTTTGATACGCTTGAAGCACAATTCTCCAATGAGCGTGGCACGCCGCACTTGCATGGCTCCGGCCTTGTGGAGCTGCTGGCGCGCGAAATGACTGCCGAGCTTCGTGCTCTGCGCCGTGATGCGGTCGATCAGGCGCGTGCAAGCGGTCAGTCGGTGACCGTGCCTCTGGTTGCCAAGGGGGTCGATTTCGGCTCCTTGACCGTGCAGCCGGACGGGTTCGTCAATGTCGAACAGATCGAAGGCATTGATCACGATCTGATCGTTCGCCCGTTCAGCCAGAAAGGGGTCTTCACTTCTCTGCGCCAGTTCAGCATCAACGCGATGAACACCCACCATGGGATGCAGAGCGATGAGCGCTGGGGTATGCAATGGACCCATTCCGCCGATTTTGATGAAGATGGTCACAAACAGGAATTGCTGTCCGGTGACCTGACTGCCGTTGTTCTGTTTCAGGCGGCTTTGCCGACGCCTGTCCAAACCATGCCCGAGCATCCCGTTCTGCAGGATGCGGTGAAAGAGGGGGCTGATCTGTTCGATCAGGCGCTTTGTTCGCAATGCCATGTGAAGGCCTTGCCGCTCAAATCGCTGACATTTGTCGAACCCGGCCCCTATAACGCAGCGGGCAATCTCAGGGCGTCTGATCGCTCTGATGCCGTCTTCTCGTTCCAATTGTCCTCGGCAGGATTGGAGCAAAATGAGAAGGGTGAATGGATGGTGCCAGTCTTTTCAGACTTCAAGCGCCATGTGATCGCCGATGCCGAGAAAAGTCATTTTGGCAATGAGCGTCTGTCTCAGCGGTTCATTCCGAATGACCAATTCCTGACACCCCGTCTTTGGGGTGTCGGCAGCACGGCCCCTTATGGTCATCGTGGTGACGTCTCTACCCTCAGGGAAGTGATCGGACATCACGGTGGGCAAGCCAAAGAGGCACGGTTGGCCTTCGAAAAGCTGTCAGATCTCGAACAGCGAAAAATAATACAATATCTACAATCCCTTACCCTTACTCTAGCCACGGAGATACAGCAATGAGAGCGATTATCTATGCTATATCTGCCGGTGTCATCGGCGTGTTTGCGTCCCATGCACTGGCGGTAGAAGCGCCTCATATGGTTGAAGTGACGGAGACATCCGGAGTTGAGCACCGCTACAATGGCGGCTGGGAATATTTTGTTGGCGGCGGTGTTGCAGCCTTTGACTGCAATGGCGACCGTTATCCGGAGCTCTATCTGGCGGGGGGCTCTGATCCAGCAGCGCTCTATGTCAATCGCAGCACACTTGGCGGAGCTCTGTCATTTGAAAAAAAGTCGGATAGCCCCCTGGCCATAGAAGCGGTCAGTGGGGCCTATCCCCTTGATATCGATAGCGACGGCATTCAGGACCTTCTGGTCCTGCGTGTCGGCGAGAATAAGCTGTTTCGCGGTCTTGGTAATTGCCAGTTCGAGGAAGCCAACAAACGCTGGTCGTTTGATGGCGGTCAGGCCTGGTCGACGGCCTTTGCGGCCATGTGGGAAGAAGGCCAAAGCCTGCCAACGCTGGCAATTGGCAATTATGTGGATCGCGACCAACCGGGTGCCCCTTTTGGCACCTGTCATGACACCGATTTCTTTCGTCCCAGCGGTTCCGATGGATCGGGCGGCTATCGGCATGAAAGTCTGAAGCCGGGCTATTGTGCCCTGTCGATGATGTTTACCGACTGGGATCGCTCCGGCAAACCCGATTTGCGGATCGCCAATGACCGGCAATATTATCGCGGCGGTCACGAGCAATTGTGGAAGGTCCGGGCAGGTGAACAGCCAGAGGAATATCGCTCCGGCGATGGCTGGCGCCGGGTGCGGGTCTGGGGCATGGGAATCGCCTCGACAGACCTGACCGGCGATGGTCGGCCCGACTATTACATCACCTCAATGGCTGACAACAAGTTGCAGATCCTGACCTCCCGCCGTGGAGAGCCGGATTTTGAAGACGGGGCGTTTCAGCGCGGCATCACCGCCCATCGGCCGTTTGTTGGCGACAATGTCAATCCGTCGACCTCGTGGCATGCGCAGTTTGATGATGTCAACAATGACAGTTTCATTGATCTGTTCGTGACCAAGGGCAATGTCGAGGCGATGACGGATTTTGCCATGGAAGATCCAAACAGCCTGTTGCTTGGCATGCCAGATGGTTCGTTCGAGGAAGCTGCCGACAAGGCCAACATGTTGAGTTTTGCCCGCGGACGGGGCGGCTCTCTGGTTGACCTCAATCTGGATGGTCAGCTCGACAGTGTTGTGGTCAATCGTAAGGTCAATGCCCAGATCTGGCGCAATATGGGACAGGTTGAAACGAAGGACGGCGCGACGGACGAGACGATTGCCGCTCCCATGGGCAATTGGGTGGCTCTCCAGCTGCTTCAGGATGGTCCCAACAGGGATGCCATAGGCTCCTTCCTTGAGGTGCGAATTGCGGATCGGACGCAAAGTCGGGAAATCACCATTGGCGGTGGCCATGCGGGGGGCAAGGCCGGATGGCATCATTTCGGTATCGGAGTGGCAGAACGTGCCGTTGCGCGGGTTCAATGGCCGGATGGAGAATGGAGCCCGTGGATCCGTCTGTTTGCCAATCAGCATGCCCGGATCACACGGGGCAAATCCACCGCCGATGTCTGGTTGCCTTCACAGGTGGCTTTGCAAAACTGACGCCGCTTGCTGCCAGTGTTAAATCAGGCCGTCGCACGATGGCCTGACCTTGGGTTGGGTGTCGCTGTGGCATTCTTCCAGATACGGTAGATTTCCAGCAATGCGAGCGGCACAAAATGGGCCAGTGCCGGCCCGAAGTGATATTCGAGGAACACCCAGTGGGCGAAAGTGGCAAGGGCTGCGCCATAGACGGTGCGCTGGAGAATTTTCCACCCGCGTGGCCCCATCAGGCGGATGGACAGGTCGTTGGACGTCAGCGCGAGAGGCACGAAAATCACGAAGGCCAGCCAGCCGGTCCAGATACCGGTTTTGACAAAATCTGCCAGCAGGGCGGACATGGTGCCCAGATCAATCACATAATATAGGGTATGTAGCGCGGCATAGCCAAAGGCGGCGACGCCCAGATAGCGACGGCGGCGGGCCAGCCAACGGATCCAGCCAGTTTTGGGAAACAGCATTTTCAAGGGTGTCAGGATCATGGTTATGATCATGAAGCGGGCTGCAAATTCCCCGGTTGGATGGAGCAGCCGATGCAGGTCGTTGCCCTGCAGGGCTCCGGCGATCATGCCAAAGGAAGGAAGCGCGATGAGGAGCCAAAAGACATAAGGGCTGCTGAAAAAGCGTTTGATTGTAGAGGATGCAGACATATCCTGAAATCCGTTCGTGAAAGCCAAGGGTGATTGAAATCGGAGTCAGGATCTGACGGTGGCCAAGATCCCGTTTATGCAGGACAGATTATTGGCTCGGACAGGGTGAGTTCCAGTCATGTTTGGTATCAAATTGTATTCAACTGTAACGGGCTTGAACGGCGTTTCTGTCGCCTGTTGCGGGTCGGTCGGTGCTTTTTTGGTCGAACTGGCTGTGAATCTTTTTACAATCTGCTCTTGATCAATTTTTTCTCGGTTTTTGTCGCCTAGAAAGTAGGCTACTTTTCGGTTCTCATGCCCGCCTTTTCGTGGATCCCCGATTGTACCCGGGATCATGCGGGCTTGACCGTTTGCATGCATGGAGCCTTGCGGCCTGTTGAGACGCTGAGGCACCATCATGGTTTTCGTATTTTGCCAGGCCGCCGCTCCATCTGTTTTTTCGTTGTGCCGGTGCCGACGCTATAGCAACAAGAAAAAGAAAGCCCACTCATGCGCCCGCATATGATGAGATCGAAACGGTTTGCGCCTCTTTTCTGGACTCAGTTTCTGTCTGCCTTCAATGACAACTTTCTTCGCTATTCGCTGATCTTTCTGATCCTTGCCAAAATGGCGACGCAAGAGGCTGGCTCACTGGTGACCATGGCTGGCGCCATTTTCATGTTTCCGTTTCTGATCCTGTCGGCGCTTGGCGGGGAACTGGCCGACAAAAATGACAAGGGGCGGATGGCTGAAAAGCTCAAGCTGGCCGAAATCGGTGCCGCCGTGGTGGCGGTGCTTGGTATCGGGCTTGGCTCGATCTGGCTTTCTATGGTGGCCTTGTTCCTGTTCGGCGTGGTGTCTGCGCTTTTCGGGCCGATCAAATATGGCATCCTGCCCGATCATCTGCCGCGGCGGGAATTGCCCGTGGCCAATGCGTGGGTGGAAGGGGCGACCTTTGTTGCCATTCTGGCAGGCACCATCGTGGCAGGGTTGGCGGCAACGGGCGGGGTTGATATCACGCTGTTCGGGCCGATGATGCTGATCTTTGCGGTTGGCTGTTGGATGATTAGCCGCAAAATCCCCAATACGGGCTCCAGCGCTCCGGATCTGGTGATCAATCGCAATATTCTCGCCTCGACCAGCCAGCTGCTGGGGGAGCTTTATGGCAGCAAGAAGCTGTGGCGTGCCAGCCTGATCGTATCGTGGTTCTGGTTGCTGGGGGGCGTGATCACCGCTCTGGTGCCAACCTTTGTCACCCAGATTATGGGTGGCTCACCGATGGTGGTGACGATCTATTCGGTTATTTTCGCGATCTCTGTGGCCTTTGGTTCGGCGATTGCGGCCTGGCTTTGCGCCGGGCGGGTGGTGTTGCTGCCTGCACCCTTTGGTGCGGCTTTGGTCGCTTTTTTCTGTTTCCAGCTGGCGTGGAACCTTTCAAATCTCAAAGCACCGATCGCCTTTGATGGGCTGGTTGATTTCTTCACGCATACCGCAGCCATCCGCGTCGGAATTGATCTCAGTGGTCTTGCCATTGCGGGGGCGCTGTTGGTGGTGCCTGCCTTCACCGGCTTGCAGACCTGGGCCAAGAAAAGCCGGCGGGCGCGGGTGATCGCGGCGGTCAATGTGATGAATGCGGCTTTCATCTTCGTGTCGGGCGGGGCTTTGGCCCTGGCGCAGGCGCAAGGGGTCTCGATCCCGCAGATCCTGTTCTTCCTTGGGCTGCTGAATGTGGTCGTGGCATGGATGATGCTGCGCTATTTGCCGACCAATCCTTTGTGGGATCTGGTCAGCATTCTGTTTCGGACCTTCTCTCGGCTGGAAGTCGAGGGACGGGAAAATCTCGAGAAGGCTGGCAAGGCGCCGATTCTGGCCTGTAACCATGTCAGCTTCCTCGATGGGCCGCTGGCGATGGCGATCACCGAAGACGAACCTGTCTTTGCCATTGATGCCAAAACCGCCAAGGCATGGTGGGTCCATCCTTTCCTGCGCTTTTGCAATTATATCATTCTCGAACCGTCCTTGCCTGTGGCCTCTCAGGATCTCATTCAGGCGATCCAGAGCGGCAAGCCACTGGTGATTTTCCCTGAGGCGCGGGTCACTGATACCGGTGGCCTGATGAAGGTTTATGATGTTGCTGCGATGGCGGCCGATATGACCGGCTCGATGGTGGTGCCGATCCGGATCGATGGGCTGGAGCGGAGTTATTCCTCACGGATGGGGTCGCAAAAGGTGCGGCGGCAGTTTTTCCCGAAGGTCAAGGTCACCATTCTGGAGCCCGTGCGGTTGCAAGTGCCTGAGCGCTTCAAGGGTCGCAAGCGTCGGATGGCAGCAGGGGCGGCGTTGCAGCGGCTGATGTCGGAGCTGGTCTACCGGACCACCAATGTCGAACAATCGGTGCTGAAATCGATCATCGATGTGGGGCGTGATCTGGGTATGCGTCGTCATGCTCTGGAGGATCCTCTGTCCGGGCGTCTTAACTATGGACGGCTGCTGACCGGTGCGCGGGTGCTGGGCAACCGTTTCTATCACGACTTCCCGAATGACGAGCGGATTGCCGTGATGCTGCCCAATGCCAATGGCACTGTGGCCGTTCTGCTGGGACTGATGTCGGCAGGCAAGGTTGCGGCGATGATCAACTTCACCTCCGGTCTTGCCAGCATTCGTTCCGCTCTGAAGACGGCAGAAGTGAAGGTGCTGCTGACCTCGCATGCCTTCATTGAGGGCGCCAAGCTGGAAGAGCTGATCGAAGGGTTGAAGGATGACGTGCAGATTGTCTGGGTCGACGACATGCGCAACAAGATTGGCAGCTTCGAGAAGATCTCCGGCCTGCTCAATCGAACCAAGCCGATTGTCGAGCGGGGGGCGGATGACACGGCGGTTATTCTCTTCACGTCCGGTTCGGAAGGGGTGCCCAAAGGCGTGGTGCTTAATCACCGCAATCTTCTGGCGAACACCGCACAAGCCGGGGCCGTAATTGATTTCAGTCTGCAGGACAGTATCTTCAATGTGTTGCCGATCTTCCACTGCTTCGGCCTGACGGCTTGCACGATCTTGCCATTGGTGCGCGGCATGCCGGTCTATTTCTATCCCTCGCCGCTGCATTATCGGGTGATCCCGGAATTGCTCTATGGCTCAAATGCCACCATCATGTTTGGCACCGATACGTTCCTTAATGGCTATGCCCGCACGGCGCATCCGTTTGATTTCCGTTCTGTGCGCTATTGCGTTGCCGGTGCGGAGCCGGTGAAGGCGTCCACGCGGGAATTGTTCATGGAGCGGTTCGGTGTGCGCATCCTTGAAGGCTACGGGGTGACAGAGGCCTCGCCAGTCATTTCGCTCAATACACCGATGTTCTTCAAGGCTGGCTCGGTCGGCAAGGCTTTGCCGGGGATCGAGACGAGACTCGAACCTGTGCCGGGGGTCAAGGAAGGCGGGCAATTGTTTGTCCGCGGGGCCAACGTGATGACCGGTTACCTGCGGGCGGAAAATCCAGGCGTGCTGGAGCCGCCCAAAGAGGGCTGGCATGATACCGGTGACATCGTTACCATCGATGACGATGGCTATATCACCATCATTGGCCGTGCCAAGCGGTTTGTCGAAATTGCTGGTGAGAAGGTATCCATGGCTGCGATTGAAACGTTGGCCGATCAGTTGTGGCCGGGCTTTTTGTCCGCTACAGCGCGCATCCCCGATCCCAAACGCGGCGAGCGGGTGATCATGGTCACCGATAATCCAGACGCCAACCGTCCGGATTTTGCTGCCTTTGCCAAGTCGCAAGGGGCAACCGAGTTGCTGGTGCCTGCGGAAATTGTCGTCCGTACGGTGCCCGTTCTGGGGACAGGCAAGGTGGATTTTGTCTCGGTACAGAAGATGATTGAAGAAGAATATATGGATGGCCAGGCCTAGCCGGCTTGGCTGGAAGACGCTGATTTGGGGGAGGACGTTATGTCTCGTGAGATTTTCGGGGCCATGCCGGATGGCCGGTCCGTGGAACGGGTGGTTCTGAAGGGCGGCGGGCTGACGGCCACGGTCCTGACCTTTGGGGCCGTGGTGCAGGATCTGCGCCTTGATGGTCATGACAAACCGCTGGTGCTAGGGTTTGACAGCTTTGCACCCTATCTCACCCAGTCGCCCTATTTCGGCGCAATGGCGGGACGCTACGCCAATCGGATTTGCGATGGTCGTTTCACGCTGGATGGGGAGACCCATCAGGTGGATCAGAACTTCCTTGGCAAACACTGCTTGCATGGGGGTGTCGATGGCATCTCGCAGCGGCTCTGGTCCATCGAGACGCTGGAGGCGGATGCTGTGACACTGGTTTGCCACCTTGAGGACGGCCATATGGGCTATCCCGGCGCGATGGAGATCCGGCTGCGTTATGCGTTGCTGGATGGTGGCTGCCTTGACATTCAGATGGAAGCCACCAGCGACAAGGCGACCTTGTGCAATCTGGCGCACCACAGCTATTTCAATCTTGATGGTGGTCCGACCATTGATGATCATGTCCTGCAGGTGAAGGCCGAAAACTATCTGCCGGTGGATGAGGAAGCCATTCCGACCGGTGAGGTTGCGCCGGTGGCAGGAACATGGATGGATTTCCGGGCGCCAAAACGGCTGGGGGACGCCTTTGCGGAGCATTCGATTGATCACAATTTCTGTCTAACGGACGAGCGACAGGCGCTGCGGCTGATTGCACGTCTTGAAAGCCCCGCATCCGGGGTGCGTATGGCTGTGTTGAGCACTGAGCCGGGTGTGCAGGCCTATGATGGCTCTTACATCGAGGCGGGGATGATTGGGCTTGACGGGTGTGAGATGGGTCCGCGATCTGGCTTTTGTCTTGAGCCACAGGTCTGGCCAGATGCGCCCAACCATCCGGCTTTCCCGCAAGCCGTATTGCGACCGGGTGAGACCTATCGTCAGCAGACGCAATATGTCTTTTCCAAAGGTTGATTGGTTGATCTGCTGGCAAATCGAGAGCAAGCAGGGCGGTTATCTCAATTCCTTGAACAATACGCTCTGATCCAGCAGATAGCGATTGAGCAATGGCAAGGTGGCCGCGCCAAGGGCACGGGCACCTGAGCCAATGGTGCCTTCTTGAATCGAAGGCAGAACGATGCCTTGCAAGTCGATGGTGTCGATCGAGGCACTGACTTTTTCGACCAGTCGCTTGCGGATTTCTACCGGGAAGGAGCCGTCAATGATGGCGGCTTCGAAGTCGATCACCGCACAGGCAGAAATGACCGCCATGGCCAGATAGTGGGCCACATGGTCGAGCCATTCTTCGAGTATTTCACCCAGATCATCCCAATTGGCCTCTGCATGCCGCAGAAATGTCGGGTCGCGCCCTTCCTTGAGGAGTGACTTTTCCAGCGAATAGAGTGAGGTTTCCGCCAGCAACTGGGTGGATGTGCCATCGGCTGAAATCAATGGCATCGGGCCAAAAGCGCCAGCATTGCCTGTGCGACCCGAATAGACCGAATGATTGAGCACGATGCCGCCACCAACAAAAGTGCCGACAAAGAAATAGACGAAATCGGCGAATTCCGGGCCGCGGCCAAAGGTCAGTTCGGCCCCACAGGCCACGGTGGCGTCATTGAGCTGGAAGACCGGGAAACGGCAACGTTCTTCAAGAGCGGCGGCGATGTCGAAGTGCTTCCAGACATCCATTGTCCCCTTGGGGGCGCCGACCTGTTCTTCCCAGTTCCATAGCTGGAAGGGCAGACCGATGCCAATGCCCGCGATCTTCTGGCGGTCTTCGTCGCTGAAGGTTTTTGACGCGTCCAGAATGGCTGTGCTGGCGAAGTCGAGCAACGCATCGGGCATCGGATAATCATAGGTGATGCGCTGGGATGTCAGGGGGTCGCCAAGGAAATTGATCAGCACCAGATCGGCCGAACGGCGGCCGATTTTCAAGCCAAAGGAATAGACACCGCCGGGATTGAGCGCCATTGGGATCGAAGGCTGGCCCACCTTGCCACGGATCGGATCGCCACGGAGCAGCAAGCCGTCAGCCTCCAGACTGCGCATGATGACGGACACCGTCTGGGCACTGAGGCCGGAGCGGCGTGCAATCTCGGATTTTGGCAAATGGCCGTGACGGCGCACAAGCGATAACACGAGCCGTTCATTATAGGCCCGTACGCGCGTCTGATTGGAGCCGCCAGATGGATCCGATATGCGGTCATTTGTCTCAAGACCTGGCTGCATGGTCTTTCCCCAACACAATTCCTCCCGGCGCGCCCTGTTCTGAGTGTGTTTTCTGTCGCTTTTTTGCGCTTTTTGTCTGTGCGCGCCGAGCGGCAGCTTCTCACAGTCTAATTAATAAATCAATTGGATTTATTTATTGACAAGGTCGAATTTCGATGTCACTCTTTTTTCGCAATTGAGAAATTGAGCTTCGCAGCTATGTCGTTTGGGAGAGCAACAGGTTGCATAGAAGCATTATCAAAATGGATTTGAATCCTGGGAGGAAACCATGAAATCCATCGTCAAAACCACCCTTGTTGCCTTGGCAATGAGCGCTGCCAGCGTCACCTATGCATCCGCTGCTGATATTGGTGCCTGTCTGATTACCAAGACCGACACCAACCCATTCTTCGTGAAAATGAAGGAAGGTGCGACGGCCAAGGCAAAAGAACTCGGCATTACCCTTAAAAGCTATGCTGGCAAGATCGATGGCGATTCCCAAAGCCAGGTTGCAGCGATTGAAACCTGCATCGCCGATGGTGCAAAAGGCATCCTGATCACCGCTTCCGACACCAAAGGCATCGTACCGGCCGTGACCATGGCCCGCGAAGCCGGCCTTCTGGTGATTGCGCTGGATACCCCGCTTGAGCCGATTGATGCGGCTGATGCAACCTTTGCTACCGACAACTTCCTTGCTGGCGAACTGATCGGCAAATGGGCTGCTGCTACGCTTGGTGACAAAGCCAAAGACGCCAAAATTGCATTGCTTGACCTTGCCGTTTCCCAGCCGTCCGTTGGCGTTCTGCGCGATCAGGGCTTCTTGCAAGGCTTCGGTATCGACCTCGGCGATCCAAACAAATGGGGTGATGAAACCGACGCGCGTATCGTTGGCCATGACGTGACCGCAGGCAACGAAGAAGGCGGCCGTAAGGCAATGGAAAACCTTCTGACCCAGGATCCGGAAATCAATGTGGTCTATACCATCAACGAACCAGCTGCTGCCGGTGCTTATGAAGCATTGAAAGCCCTTGGTCGTGAAAATGATGCCCTGATCGTGTCTGTTGATGGCGGCTGCCCAGGCGTTGCCAACGTCAAAGACGGTGTCATTGGCGCTACCTCCCAGCAATATCCTTTGCTTATGGCTTCCAAAGGCATTGAAGCGATTGCTGCATGGGCAAAAGACGGTACCAAACCTGCCAACACTCCGGGCAAAAACTTTTTTGATACCGGCGTGAACCTCGTCACCGACAAGCCTGCTGCTGGCGTTGAATCCATCGACGTCAAAGAAGGTACCGACCGGTGCTGGGGCTGATCTTTGAGGGATCATCCACTTTAATGTGAGACAAAACAGGGCGGCTTTCGCGTGCTGGAGGCCGCCCTTTTTATCGCACAGAACCGGGCTTTCGGGTATGGCCCGGTGGGAGGTATAGATGGCAGACACGGAAACAAAATCCAGCAAGATGCAGGATTTTGAACGGGTGCTGGAAGGCAGCGAAAAGGGCATCGCTTCCTTTGACAGCAACAAGAAAAGCGGCGTTGAGCGCATTCAGCAGATTCTGCACTCCAATCCGGCCTTCGTGCCGATGATCGTGCTGATCCTGTCGCTGCTGATCTTCGGGTTCATTTTGGGGTCGAAGCTCTTTTCACCCTTTGCGCTGACGCTGATCCTGCAGCAGGTGGCGATTGTCGGTATTCTGGGTGCCGCGCAGACGATGATCATTCTCACCGCCGGTATCGACCTGTCGGTTGGTGCGGTGATGGTGATGTCTTCGACCGTGATGGGGCAGGTCGCTTTCCGATATGGCATGCCGCCCGAATTGGCGGTGCTGGCCGGTTTCGCGGTTGGCGGATTTTGCGGTTTCATCAATGGTGTGCTGGTGGCTCGGGTCAAGTTGCCCCCCTTCATTGTCACACTGGGCATGTGGCAGATTGTGCTGGCGACCAACTTTCTCTATTCGGCAAACGAAACCATCCGCAGTCAGGAAATCGCGGCAGAAGCCCCCATTTTGCAGTTTTTTGGCGAGAAGATCATCATTGGCGGCGCTGTCTTCACCTATGGTGTGATTATGATGTTGGCGCTGGTCTTCATTCTGGCCTATGTGCTCAATTACACCGCATGGGGACGGCATGTTTATGCGCTCGGGGATGACCCGGATGCAGCAGAGCTGTCTGGTGTTCAGGTACAGAAAACTCTGATTTCGGTCTATGTGATCGGTGGCTTGATCTGTGCCTTGGCCGGTTGGGCGCTCATTGGCCGGTTGGGGTCGGTGTCGCCGACTGCTGGTCAGAATGCCAATATCGAATCCATCACGGCTGTGGTGATTGGCGGGATCTCGCTGTTTGGCGGGCGAGGCTCCATTCTGGGTATGTTGTTCGGTGCTTTGATCGTGGGCGTCTTCTCGCTCGGCTTGCGGCTGATCGGGACAGATCCGCAATGGACCTATCTGTTGATTGGCCTGTTGATCATCATCGCTGTTGCAATCGACCAATGGATCAGAAAGGTGGCGTCATGACCGGACCTGACTATGAAGCAGAACCGATCCTCACGGCGCGGGGTGTCACCAAGCGCTATGGTCGGGTGACCGCTCTTGATCGTGCGGATTTCGATCTCTATCCGGGCGAGATCCGTGCGGTGATCGGGGATAATGGCGCAGGCAAATCCACGCTTATCAAGGCGATTTCCGGTGCCTTGATACCAGATGCCGGGGAAATCCGGCTTTATGGGGAGAAGGTACAGTTCAACTCCCCGATGGCGGCGCGCAATGCGGGTATCGAGACAGTGTATCAGAATCTCGCTCTGTCTCCTGCCTTGTCGATCACCGACAACATGTTCATGGGGCGTGAAATTCGCAAGGAAGGGCCTTTGGGAACCTATTTCCGAATGCTCGACCGGGCGAAGATGGAAAAGATCGCGCGTGACAAGCTCACCGAGTTGGGCCTGTTGACCATTCAGAATATCAACCAGTCGGTTGAATCCCTGTCAGGTGGTCAGCGTCAGGGGGTTGCTGTGGCCCGTGCTGCGGCGTTTGGCTCTCGTGTGGTGATCATGGATGAACCGACAGCAGCGCTTGGGGTGAAAGAATCCCGTAAGGTGCTGGAGCTCATTCAGGATGTACGCTCACGCGGCCTGCCGATCATATTGATCTCACACAATATGCCTCACGTCTTCGAGGTTGCTGACCGCATTCACGTCCATCGTCTGGGGCGGCAGCTTTGTGTCATCGATCCCAAGGAATATTCCATGTCCGATGCGGTGGCTTTCATGACCGGGGCAAAAAAACCAGCAGAAGACAAGGCTTGATGCCTTTGTCGTGATGACTGGACATGGATAAGAAAACCGCGCCTTGCTGATTGCGAGGCGCGGTTTTCGTCTTTTTCTGCCATGGAAACTGTCGGGCCGTTCTAGGCGGCTGCGACCTTGTCGAGGAAATCGTCGATCACATCACGCATTTCGGTGGCGACATTGGCGACCGTGGTGGAGGCATTTTCCACTTGAAGCGCGGAATGGCGGGTTTCTTCGGTCGAATGGGCGACTTCGGAGATGTTGGTTACAATCTCGCGGGTGCCTTCGGCGGCCTGCTGAATATTGTGAGAAATCTCGTTGGTCGATGCATTCTGCTGCTGCACCGCTGCGCTGATGGCGGTGGTATATTCGCTGATTTCCGTCATCTTGGTGGCAATGGCGCGAATGGCTCCCACGGACGCGTCAGACGAGGACTGGATGGCCTGAATACGGCTGGCAATGTCCTCGGTCGCCTTGCCTGTCTGGGCCGCCAGATCCTTTACTTCAGCGGCGACAACGGCAAAGCCATGGCCCGCTTCTCCGGCCCGGGCTGCCTCGATGGTGGCGTTCAGTGCCAACAGATTGGTCTGTTCGGAAATGTCGCGGATGAGTGAAACAACCTCACCGATCTTTTCTGCCGCACTGGCAAGGCCTGCCACCTTGGCATCGGTTTCATTGGCTTCGATGGATGCGGCGCTGACCAGATCATTGGTCCGATGGACCTGCTCGCCAATCTCGGCGATGGACGATGTCATCTCGGTGCTGGCGGCAGCCATCATCTGGACATTTTCAGCGGAATGGCCAGATGCCTCATTGACCGAGTGGGCGCGTTCGGAAGTGGCCGTTGATTGGTCATTGAGGGCTGACGCCGACTGGTGCATCAGTTCCGCGCGGGTCGAGACGGTTTCAAGCGACTGCTGGATTTTCGAGCGGAAGTCATTGAGCAGTGCGTCAATGCGCATTTGCCGTTCGCGCTGCTGCTCAAAATGCTGCTCGCTCTCCCTTTCCAGTTTTTGCCGTTCAAGGGCATTGTCCTTGAAAATGGCGATGGCCTGGCTCATGGAGCCGATCTCGTCAGTGCGATCTCGGCCTGTTGCTTCGACCGTGAGGTCGTTCTTTGCCAGCCGCAGCATCACGGAGGTCAATTGATGCAGGGGCTTGGTGAGCAATTTGTTCAGCGCAATCGCCAAAACGGCAATGGTCAGCAAGAAGAAGAAGAGCTTCGAGCCCATACTCATCATTGAGGCGTCTTCGCGGGTCTCAATCAGGCTTGTATTGGCGGCGTTCAACTCGGCGGTATATTGCTTGGTCTGGTCGGCGACCTTCTCGCGTTCGGCTTGGCTGGCTTTCACCAGTGTTTCCCGCTCAGCATGCAGGCGCTCGTCAAGTTCCTTGATCAGCTTCTCTGACTTTGCGCGCAGAGCCAGCAACTCGTCATTGGCGACGGCGACTTCCAAAACCCCCCGAACCTTTTCCTTCGGATCATGGCAGCTTTGGCAGTCTTCGGCATTTTTCAGGATGAAGTAGGAATAGGTGATGGTGATTTCTTCGCCATCATCATTTTTCAGGCTTGATTCAAGACTCTCATGATTGGAATCCTTGGCCAGCGCCTGATCCAGCACTGCCTTGCGGTCGGTCGAGATCTTGACGGAGTCTTCTTCATCACGCAGCTCGAAAGCGTCTGACTCGACGAAGCGATTGACCTTCTGAATGGTCTTGTTGTCACGGAAAGCAAGTTCGCCATCTGCGCGCCAGAGATTGATGGCGGCGATCTGATCATTTTCCAGCAGGATATCCATCTGGTCGACGGCGGCTTCCGCGTCACCAGACATCATTGCCGAGCTGACCAGCGAGGCAATGGACAGCGAGATGCCATTGCGCGTGCCTTCCAGAAAGGCGGCCTTATGTTCGCTCTCGGCCGTCAATTTCTTGGTGGAAAGGGACTGCGACAGTTCCTGATGATTTTCCTTGGAAGCAAGCAAACCAGACATCAGTTCCTGAATTTGGTGATCCTTCTCCTCGACAATATCACGCATCTGGCCAGTGAGTGCTTCGGTGCGATCATAGACACTCTGGGTTATCGAGTGGGTCAGAAGCGTGTCCGCAACGAATGCGAAGGCGACAAGTGCGAAGATCGCGGCGATGATCTTTGCACTCAGGGACCTGAAATGTTTCATCATTTCTCGTTGTCTTTCTTGCCAGAACTTTGGGCAGGAACACTTGGTTCAGGTTCGATTTCCACCAGCTGAATGACGTGGCGCGGTTATTAAGTAATAGAGCAATAATTCGATAAAATTGCCTTAATTGCGTGCTCTTGCATCGTTTCAACGTGGATGAATGTGGGAAATCGGGCGATTTGCAACTTTAGTTTAAAAGGTTGTGTTTTTTCGCGGTGACGCACTATTAGGTGTTTGGCCGATGAGGATGTCTTGGGATCCTTGATCCATAAGGGGCGGACTTTCACGAAGTCGTTTTTGGACATCTGCATCAAAGGCGAAGCGTTTGGGGCACTTTGTGCTGGTCAGAGGGCGGTATCGGCGTGTAGTAATGTCGGGTCAGATATATGGAGGGACGCTCATGCATGTTGTTGATTTGAATGCGGATCTGGGGGAAAGCTTCGGCGCCTATACGATCGGCGATGATGGCGCGATGCTTGATATCATCAGTTCAGCCAATGTGGCTTGCGGCTTTCATGGCGGCGATGCCTTGGTCATGCATGACACTCTGGCCTTGGCCAAGGAAAAGGGCGTCGCCATTGGTGCTCATCCGGGCTTTCAGGATCTCTGGGGCTTTGGTCGCCGTCCCATTCAGGGCGAGAAACCTTCCGACATTGAAAAACAACTGGTCTATCAGCTTGGCGCAATCCTTGGGGTGGCCAAGGCCGTTGGCGTGAGCGTCGGGCATTTTAAGGTGCATGGGGCGCTGAATAATATGGCCTGCGTCGATGCAGACTTGGCGATGGCGACCGCACGGGCGCTGAAGTCGGTTGATCCGGATCTGATCTATCTGGTCATGCCGGGCAGCGAGATGGAAAAGGCCGGCGAAAAGCTGGGCCTTAACATTGCCCGCGAGATTTTTGCCGACCGGGCCTATGAGGATACGGGCATGCTGGTGTCACGCAAATTGCCCGGCGCGATGATTGAGGATACCGATGAAGCCGCACGGCGGATGGTGGATTTCGTTACCAACGGCATTGTCGAAAGCGTCAATGGCAAGCGCATGCCGGTGGCCATCGATTCCATTTGCGTTCACGGGGACAATCCCCATGCGGTGGCAACGGCACGCAAGGTGCGGGCGGCGCTGGAAGCGGCAGGGGTCACCATCCGGCCTATGGTTGAAAGCCTGAGGGCTGGTTGATGGCAGTGCAGTTCCTCGCCTCCGGCGATACCGGGCTGACAGTGCAGTTTGGCTTTGACGTTGATCGGGCTCTGAGTGCCCAGATCATGGCTTTGCGGGCGGCGGTGGATGATGCCGGTTTGGCTGGTGTGATCGAAACCGTTCCGACCTATCGCTCACTGCTGGTCCATTACAACCCTATGGAGACCTCGCAATCGAAATTGATTGCCGCTTTGAAGCCGATGATTGCCCAGCTGGATTCGGGCAAGAATGACAAAGCGCGGACCTTTTCCTTGCCGCTCTGCTGGGAAGGGGACTTTGCGACCGATCTCACCCATGTCGCCGATTTCGCCAAGATGAGCCCGGAAGAGGTGATTTCGGTGATCACCCAGACGGATTATTTCATCTATATGCTCGGTTTTGCGCCGGGGATGCCCTATATGGGCGATTTGCCCGAGGCGCTGAATATTCCGCGCAAAAAAGTACCGGTCAAGCGGGTGGAAAAAGGCTCTGTGATGGTCGCCACTGGCCTGACCGTCATCTATCCATCGGCCAATCCGACCGGCTGGCATGTGGTGGGGCGCTGCCCTGTGCCGGTTTTTGATCTCGGGCGGGCAGATCCGGTTCTGCTGTCGCCGGGGGATCGGGTGCGGTTCCGGGCGGTCGATGGGGCGGAATTTGCCGATATCGAAGGCCGAGTGGCCGACGGACGCTTTGATCTTGAGGAGTTGGCGGGATGACCAAAGCTGTGTTGGAAATCGTCAATCCGGGCATGATGGCCACCATCCAAGATTTCGGGCGCTTCGGCTATCAGGCCAAAGGGGTGCCGACCTCTGGCGCGCTAGATTTTGTCAATTTGCGCCTTGCCAATCGGCTGGTTGGCAATGAAGAGGGTCAAGGAGCGCTGGAATTCCGCATCATGGGGCCAACCATCCGGGTATTGGCGGATAGCGTGCGGATCGCTCTGACTGGTACCGAAGCCGTCATCGAGCTGATGGAGCCGGTGGCGAAGCGCGTGCCTTCTTATCAGTCCGTCACCTTGCAAAAAGGCGCTTTGTTTAAGGTCGGTGTGACGGCAGACACGGCGGTTGCCTATCTGGCGGTGGAGGGCGGCTTTGATGTGCCGGACGTCTATGCCAGCCAGTCAACCTACATGTCCGGCGGTTTTGGCGGGTTCGAAGGTCGAGCTTTGCAAGTCGGGGATCTCCTGCCGCTTGCACTTGCAAGTGTGCCGGATCGACACGAGCAGGTGTGTGATGCTCCCCTTTTGCTGGACAGCACCGACCCGATCCGGGTGGTGCCGGGGCCGCAAAAGGATTATTTCAGTAAGGCTGGCCTCAAGACCTTCTTCTCGGAAAGTTATGTGATTTCAGGCGATTCCAACCGCATGGGGTCGCGGCTCGAAGGGGCGCCGGTAGCGCATGAGAAGGGCGCGGATATCAATTCCGACGGCATTGTCACCGGAGCCATTCAGGTGCCGGGCAATGGCTTGCCGATTGTGCTGCTGGCCGATCATCAGACGACGGGTGGCTATCCGAAAATCGGCTGTGTCGCAAGCGCCGATTTGCCGCGCCTTGGTCGGATGAAGCCGGGCTGTGCATTGACTTTCAGCGCGGTGACGGTGGCGCAGGCGGAAAAAGCCCGCCGATTGCTTGAGCAACAGCTTGCCCAGTCCATCGCAGCTTTCAAGGCGGTGCCAAGTGAACAAGAGCAGTTCTGGAATCATCTGGCTGAATGCAATCTCATTGACGGGGTTGTGGGATCGTAGATTTGTTATTCTTACGTTCAAGTAATGCCCTTTGCATGTAAGTCTAACTGACGTAAGTCGGGCTGATGATACGTGTAATCAATCTATCTGGTGTGATGTTTTCACATTTGAGTGATTGTTTTCTCTTGCTTTTTCTCTCTCTTATACCAAGGGGCAGTCCTGCTCTAATTGTTAGGGCTGGAAATCACTTGCCTTGATCGATATGTTGCGGCCACTCAATTGGCAGGTTCGGTGAGTGGACCTTGCCGAACAATCGGTTCGATGAGCCGGAGGGAAGCATATGCAGATCTGCCGTAGCAAGGCTGAGATCAGAGCGCTTGTGCGCCAGTGGCGTCAAGCCGGGCAACTGGTGGGCCTTGTGCCGACCATGGGTTACCTGCATGAGGGGCATATGTCGCTTGTGCGGATGGCTGCGGACAAGGCGAACCGGGTGGTGGTGTCGATCTTTGTCAATCCGACCCAGTTTGGCCCGAATGAAGATCTCGACAGCTATCCCCGTGATGAAGCCCGTGATTTGGCCTTGCTGGAGGCTGAAGGGGTGGATGCGGTCCTGATGCCGGATGTCGCGGAGATGTATTCGACCATGGGGGACAGTCTGGTCGAGGTGCCCGGTCTGTCCAGCATCCTTCAGGGTGCATTGCGACCGGGGCATTTTCGCGGTGTTACGACGGTCGTCACCAAGCTGTTCAACATCGTCACCCCAGACATCGCAGTGTTTGGTGAGAAAGACTATCAGCAGCTGACGGTGATCCGGCAGATGGTGCGAGATCTCGATGTGCCGGTCGATATCATTGGTCACCCGACAGTGCGGGAGGATGATGGACTGGCCATGTCCTCGCGCAATGTTCGGCTGCTTCCATCCCATCGGGCACAGGCCGTGCTTTTGTCCAGATCATTGAAACGAGCCGCCGAGATGATGGCCGATGACCCAACGGTCGAAGAGCTGCAGGAGGCCATTCGCAAGGTGTTGGCCGAAGCCCCGGACGGGGTCGTCAAAAGCGTCGATATTCGCGATGCCCGCTCGTTGGACCCTTTGAAAGGGGCATTGAAGGGCGCTGCTGTCATTCTGCTTGCGGTGCAGTTCGGCTCGGTTCTGCT
This sequence comes from Cohaesibacter intestini, assembly GCF_003324485.1. Taxonomy (NCBI): domain Bacteria; kingdom Pseudomonadati; phylum Pseudomonadota; class Alphaproteobacteria; order Hyphomicrobiales; family Cohaesibacteraceae; genus Cohaesibacter; species Cohaesibacter intestini. The sequence continues at coordinate 329,269 of NZ_QODK01000004.1, forward strand.
GATCGATCAACAGGTGGTTTACCCGGATTGAGCCGATGGCTCCCGTCCACCCAGTCAAAATTCCAAGAGGTTCTATCATGAGCGCGCAAAAACAGGTTCGCCGCATCACTGTGCCACAAATCGCGGCCCGCAAGGGTGGCGAGCCGATTGTTTCCCTCACGTCCTATCACGCCCATACGGCAGCGATTGTCGATCAATATGCCGATTTCATTCTGGTTGGCGATAGCCTCGGCATGGTGATGCATGGGATGGAATCGACCGTCGGTGTGTCGCTTGAGCTGATGATCATGCATGGCAAGGCAGTGGTGCGGGGCACTGAAAAGGCCCTTGTGGTGGTCGATATGCCATTCGGCTCCTATGAGGAAAGCCCGTCGGTGGCCTTTCGCAATGCGGCCCATATCATGAAGGAAACCCAGTGCGGGGCGGTGAAGCTGGAAGGTGGCAAGCGAATGGCGGAGACGATCCGGTTCCTGACAGAGCGCGGCATTCCGGTGATGGCCCATATCGGCCTGACGCCACAATCGGTCCACACGATGGGTGGCTTTAAGACCCAAGGGCGGCAGGAAGCGGAATGGGAACAGCATTTCGAGGATGCCCGTGCGGTGAGCGAAGCCGGGGCTTTCGCTCTGGTGCTCGAAGGTATGGTTGAGCCGCTGGCCGCCGAAATCACCCGTCGGGTGGCCATTCCAACCATTGGCATTGGTGCCTCGGCGGTGTGTGACGGGCAGATTTTGGTGCTGGAAGACATGCTCGGCTTCAATCCCAAGCCGCCGAAATTCGTCAAGGTCTATGGCAATCTCGGTGAGCAGATCGACCAAGCGGTCAAGAGCTATGCAGAAGAGGTGAAAAACCGCACCTTCCCAAGCGAGAGCCAGATTTATCGCTGAGGCTCGCGGAATTCTCATTTCGTCAACATGGCCTAGAGATTTCTCATTCGATTGCTGGTAAAGAGGGGCCAAAGCTGGTCCGTCCCATCTTGGAGACTGCGCCAAATTCAGCGCGATCCTGAGCCTGACGGACCTGAGACCCTAGAAAGACCAGCAACCGCTTGCATTTGCGCAGATGGTTGCCAAGAGGATGGAGTTTTCCATGAGCCAAGCTGAGTTCGTGATCCGCCGCCCAGACGACTGGCATCTGCATTTGCGCGATGGTGCCATGTTGAATGCTGTTCTGCCCCATACCAGCGCCAATTTCGCCCGTGCGATCATCATGCCCAATCTGGTGCCGCCAGTGGTCACCGTTGCCGATGCCACTGCTTACCGTGAGCGGATCATGGCGGCTTTGCCCGAAGGCCACCAGTTCGAGCCACTGATGACCCTTTATCTGACTGAAGCGACCGATCCGGCAGATGTGGAAGAGGGCGTGAAGCAAGGGCTGATCAAGGCGTTGAAGCTCTATCCTGCAGGGGCGACCACCAATTCGGACAGCGGCGTGCGGGTGATTGAAAAGATCTATCCGGTGCTTGAGAAAATGGCCGAGATCGGTGTGCCACTCTGCGTTCATGGGGAAGTGACGGACGCGGATATTGACATTTATGACCGTGAGGCGGTGTTTATCGAGCGCGTCCTGTCGCCAATCCGGGATCGCTTTCCGGATTTGCGCATCGTGATGGAGCATATCACCACGGAAGATGGGGTGGCGTTTGTCAATGAGGCGGGCGACAATATTGCGGCCACCATCACCACCCATCACCTGATCATCAACCGTAATGCCTATCTGGTCGGGGGCATCAAGCCGCATTATTATTGCCTGCCGGTGGCCAAGCGCGAGAAGCATCGTCTGGCCTTGCGGGCGGCGGCGACCTCGGGCCGTGCGAAATTCTTCCTTGGAACCGATTCCGCACCGCATCCGACCCATGCCAAGGAAAGCGCCTGCGGCTGCGCGGGCATTTACACCTCGATCAACACAATCAGCTGTCTTGCCCATGTGTTTGAGGAAGAGGGTGCACTCGACAAGCTCGAAGCCTTTGCTTCGCTCAATGGTCCGGCTTTCTATCGTCTGCCGGTCAATGAAGAGACCATCCGCCTTTACAAGAGCGATGCGCCGCTGGAACTGCCCAGCACGGTGGCAGTTCAGAGTGAGACCGTGACGGTGTTTGATCCCGGTTTCCCGCTTCATTGGCGGCATGAAGACATGCGCTAAGCCCTCTGAAGCAACGAAAAAAGCCCTGCCAACATCCGTCGGCAGGGCTTTTTCTTGATGGGGTCGTTTAGCGAGTCACATGGACCGCGCAGTTGGCGTGGCGGACGACACGGGCGGCAGTGGAGCCGAGGAAATAGTCCTGCAAACCCGGACGGTGAGAGGCGACCACGATCAGATCAATGTCATGATCGTCGGCATATTCGACGATGGCTGTGCCTGCATGTCCGTCAATGACGACGATTTCGGCATCGGGGAAAATGGTGGCCTTTTCCTTCAGATCATGCTTGATCTTGTCGCGGGCCTCGATGCGCACTTCCTTGGGGACCTGGGCTGCCACATAGGCTGGTACTGCGTCAAGCACATGGATCAGGGTGACCTTGCCGCCCTGATCAGCCAGCACTTTGGCTGCTGCCAAAGCGGCGGATGGATCATGGTCGGCGTCAAAGGCGACGGGAACCAGAATATTCTTGTACATCTATTCCTCCACTCTGTGGAACAATCACGCCCCGGCCGGGATCGCTGTTCCAACTTGTTTCATTCGGGCCGCTGCAGCATTGGCGTCCTCATACGCTGATGCTGTGAATTTCGGTGGGTCGGCATGCTGCCTTTTGTCAGGCAATTGGCCGAAAAGATCAGCTTTGTTTTGTTGCTAGCTGAGTTCGGCCCTTATCATATCATGAGCCTCGTCTTCCAACACATTATTTCGCTATATCAATTCGTTGGAGTGTGTTGATGCTCTGTGGGATGGTGGGATCTTTGGCGGATGAGAGGCTTTGAGTTGTCGGCCGGTTGTGCTTGACCGCGCGATCCGCTCGCAGAATTTTTTCACTGCGAGCGGGCTTGTCAGAGTCTCTTCTCCGGGATGGATCAGAGCACGGCCTCGAACAGGGCACGGACATTGCCCGCATTCAGTTCAATCGGGTTGCCGCCGCAGGACGGATCCTTCAGCGCGCCTTCAATCAGTTTATCGATATCCGGGTCGGTGACCCCAAGGCCGGCCATACGCTTTGGAATGTTGAAGCTGTCGTTGAATTCATCGACAAAGGCGCAGAAGCCATCAAAGCCACCGCTGAGGCCGAGATATTCGGTGACAATGTTGAAGCGGGCTTCAATGGCCGGGCGGTTAAATTGCAGCACTGCGGGCATGCAGACCGCGTTGGTGGTGCCGTGATGGGTGTGATACATGGCACCGAGCGGGTGGCTGAGCGCATGAATAGCGCCAAGTCCCTTCTGGAAGGCGGTGGCACCCATGGCGGCGGCGGACATCATGTGGGCGCGGGCCTCGATGTCAGAGCCGTCCTTATAGGCGCGGGGCAGGTTTTCGACCACTAGGCGCATGCCTTCAAGCGCAATGCCCTGGCTCATTGGATGATAGAAGGGTGAGGAGAAGGCTTCCACGCAATGGGCAAAGGCATCAAGGCCTGTACCTGCGGTGATGGCTGGCGGCATGCCGACCGTTAGCTCCGGGTCACAGATGACGATGCTTGGCAGGACCTTTGGATGGAAGATGATTTTCTTCTCGTGGGTCTGGGAATTGGTGATGACGCTGGCGCGGCCGACTTCTGAGCCCGTGCCTGCAGTGGTTGGTACGGCAACGATGGGCGCGATGGCGTCTGCATCGGCGCGGGTCCACCAGTCACCAATATCTTCAAAATCCCAGATCGGGCGGGTTTGGCCAGCCATGAAAGCGACCATTTTTGCCAGATCAAGGCCAGAGCCACCGCCAAAAGCGATGACGCCATCATGGCCACCGGCCTTATAGGCAGCGACACCGGCATCGAGATTGTTCTCGTTCGGGTTCGGGTCCACCTCGCTGAAGATGGCGCGGCCAAGGCCTGCGGCTTCCATCACATCGAGGGTGGACTGGGTGACAGGCAAAGCGGCAAGGCCCCGGTCGGTGACCAGCAGCGGCTTGGTGATGCCAGCCTGCGCACAGGCTGCGCCCAACTCCGCGATGCGACCCGCACCGAATTTGATGGCGGTTGGGTAATTCCAGTTTCCTACGAGATTCATTTGGTCACCTTCTTGAGATGATAAGATTTTGGACGGGTCAGATTGTGGAAGCCGATGACCGACAAACCACCGCCGCGACCAGTTTGTTTGCAGCCGGTCCAGCAGAGGCCCGGATCGAGATAGTCGGCGCGATTCATGAACACGGTGCCGGTTTCGATCTGGTCACCAACCGCAATGGCGCGGTCGACATCTTGGGTCCAGAGGCTGGCGGTGAGGCCGAAGTCGCTGTCATTCATCAGGGCGATGGCTTCTGCATCATCCTTGACCTTCATGATGCCGACGACCGGGCCGAAGCTTTCCTCGCGCATCACTCGCATGTCATGGGTGACATTGGTCAGGATTTGCGGGGTCAAATATGCGCCGCCGTCATCTTCAGCAAAGGTGTCGATATGGGCGACGGCTCCGGCCTTAAGGGCCTCGGCGATCTGGGCACGGACTTCGTCGGCAAAGCGCACATTGGCCATCGGGCCCATGGTGGTTTCCGCGTCGAGCGGGTTGCCCAGCTTGTAGCCTTTGACAATGGCAATGGCTTTCTCAAGGAAAGCATCATAGAGGCTCTCATGGACATAGATCCGCTCGATGCCACAGCAACATTGGCCGGAATTGAACATGGCGCCATCGATCAGGGTGTCGACGGCGGCGTCCAGATCCGCATCTTCCATCACATAGCCCGGATCCTTGCCGCCAAGCTCGGTGCCAACACCGGTAAAGGTGCCCGCGGCCGCCTGTTCCATCGCCACGCCACCGCCAACGGAGCCGGTGAAATTGATGAAATCGAAGCTGTTGTCGGCGATCAGGGCCGAGGTGGTGCCATGATCAAGGAAGAGATTCTGGAACACATCTTCCGGCACGCCAGCTGCATGGAAGGCTTCGGCCATGCGCTCACCGACCAGCAGGGTCTGGGTGGCATGTTTCAGCATCACTGTGTTGCCTGCGATCAGTGCCGGAGCAACCGTGTTGATGGCGGTCATGAAAGGATAGTTCCAAGGGGCGACCACAAAGACCACGCCTTGGGGGATGCGCTTGATGAAGCGTTTGAAGGTGGCATCTTCGCCCACTTCGATATCGGCCAGCGACTCTTCGGCAATCTTGGCCATGTGCGAGGCGCGCTCGTTGAAGCCTCCAAATTCGCCGCCATAGCGCACTGGACGACCCATCATTTTGGCCAGTTCTGGCACGATGGTGTCATTCATCTCGCCCACTTTGGCAACGCCCGCCATGACAAGCGCGATGCGTTCGCTCAATGGGCGCGCGGCCCATGCGGTTTGGGCTGTGCGGGCCTTGTTGACGGCCTCTTTTGCTGCCTCGAGCGACAGGGCCGGTCTTTCGGCAAAGACCGATCCGTCGATTGGCGAGATACAGGTCAGCATCTTCATTCTTTACGTCCTTGACTGGTGCGGCGGTTAGGCTTTTTCAAAACCGCGCGCGATTTCATAGTCGGTTACAACCCGGTTGAAGTCTTCAATTTCCCATTCTGCCGCGCGGGCATAATGGTCGATTACCTCGTCGCCCATCGCTTCGCGCAGCATGGCTGATTGCATCAGACTGTCGCGGGCGTCCCGCAGGCTGCGCGGGATGTGATGGGCTTCATCATCGCTATAGGCGTCGCCAGCAAAGGCGGCGGGCAATTCAAGCTTTTCCTCGATCCCCTTGAGACCGGCAGCCAGCATGGCGGCAAGGCCGAGATAGGGGTTCATATCGGCACCCGGTGTGCGACATTCAACCCGCACCCCCTTGGTGCCATCGCCACAAAGACGGAAGGCAGCGGTGCGGTTGTCGACAGACCAGACAATTTGGGTAGGCGCAAAGGTGCCTTTGGCAAAGCGTTTGTAGCTGTTGATGTAAGGCGCCAGAAAATAGGTATAGTCGGAGGCATATTTGATCAGCCCGGCCATATAATGATCCATCAATTCGGACTTGGCGAGAGGCTTTGAGGGGTCATAGAAGGCATTGTCCCCATCCTTCCAGATCGACTGGTGAACATGGGAGGCGCTGCCGACGCGGTCCTGATGCCATTTGGGCAGGAAACTGGCGGCCACTCCATGCTGATGGGCGATTTCCTTGATGCCATGCTTGGCGATGGTGTGATGATCGGCGGTCGCCAGAGCCTCGGCATATTTGACATTCAGCTCTTCCTGACCGGCTTCGGCTTCGCCTTTCGAGCCTTCGATCGGGATGCCCATCTCGCGCAGATGATTGCGGATCGGGCGCATCACAAACTCTTCCTTCGAGGTCTGGAAGATGTGGTAATCCTCGTTATAGTTCGAGATCGTTTCCAGCTTGAAGCCGTTGCGGGCAATCTCATCATGGGTGCCGTTGAAGAGGAAAAATTCAAGCTCGGTCGCCATCACGGCATCAAAGCCAAGGGCTTTGGCGCGGGCGATCTGCTTTTTGAGCATTTCACGCGGGGCGTGGGCCACTGGTTGGTGGCTGTGATGGTCGATCACGTCACACAGCACCATGGCGGTGCCCTCCAGCCACGGCATCGGGCGGATTGTGCTGAGGTCGGGTTTCATCACATAGTCGCCATAACCGCTTTGCCAGCTCGTCGAGCGATAGCCGTCCGGGGTCGCCATGGCCAGATCGGTGGCGAGCAGATAGTTGCAGCAATGGGTTTCATCCTCGGCAATGTCGAGAAAGGCCTCGGCATGGAAGCGCTTGCCCATAAGGCGGCCCTGCATGTCGACCATGCAAACCAGAACGGTATCGATGCTTTTGCCAGCAATGGCTTGTTTCAGTTCTTCAAAAGTCATGGCGTGCTTTCCATAAGGGAGCCGAAGGCGGCGAGCCGCCTTCGGTGACACTCATCAGGAGTAACGATAAGGACGGCCGGCTTTTTGCATGTCGGCGTTGTATTTCTTGATGATTTCAACAACCTTGGCCTTGGTTTCGGACTCGGCTGCGATCTCATCCCAGAATTTGACAGCGGCTTCTTCAACCTGCGCCCATTCGGCATCGGGAATGGAGGTCAGTTTCATCTTGGTGCCATCAACGCGCAGGGATGCTTCACCACCCCAGTACCACCACTGACGGTAATAGTGAGACTGGTCACAGCAGACGCGGAACAAGGTCTGGAGATCTTCCGGCAACTCGTTCCAGCGGCCCATATTGGCGAAGAAGGAGCCAGCCCATGCGCCGGAAATGTTGTTGGTCAGGAAGTAGTTGGTCACGTCTGCCCAGCCAACGGTGTAATCTTCGGTGATGCCGGACCATGCGATGCCGTCAAGCTCGCCGGTCTGGACTGCCACTTCGATGTCTTCCCATGGCAGGGTGACTGGCACCACGCCAAACTGGCTGAGGAAACGGCCAGCGGTCGGGAAGGTGAAGACGCGCTTGCCTTTGAGGTCGGCGAGCGAGTTGATTGGATCTTTTGTGGCGAAGTGGCAAGGATCCCAGGAACCGGCGGAGATGTGCTTGACGCCGACTTTGGAATATTCCGCGTCCCAGATCTCATTCAGGCCATACTGGTTGAACAGCACAGGCACGTCGAGGCTATAGCGCGAGGCAAAGGGGAAGTAGCCGCCGAACACGGTCACGTCGGTTGGCGATGCCATGGAATCATCGTCAGACTGAACCGCATCAATGGTGCCGCGCTGCAGGGCACGGAACAGCTCGCCGGTTGGGACCAGCTGATCGGCATAGAAAAGCTCGATCTGCATGCGGTCGCCAGCGATCTGGTTGAACATCTTGATGGCTGGATCAATCACGTGTGCTGCCAATGCCGGACCGGCATAGGTCTGCATGCGCCATTTGATGGTGCTGCTTGCGATCGCTGGAGCTGCCAGAGGCGCGGTGGCCGCACCGATTGCAGCTGTCTTCAAAAAATTACGTCTCGAGGTAGTCATCGTTCGTCTCCGTTAAGGTGATTGCGGTTTCTTTTTCAGAAACTCTTGGGGTTTATTCGGTAGATTGCTTCAGGGTCTTTTCTTGTTATTGGCTTTCAAACGCATCCTTACTTGCCATAGACGGTTTCGGGCAGCCACAGAGCGATCTGTGGGAAGACCATGATGATGGTCAGGGCAATGACCATGACGACCACGAAAGGCAGGATGGATTTGTAAATGTCGCGTAGGCTAATTTCCGGTGGCGCCATGGCGCGCATCAGGAACAGGTTATAGCCGAAGGGCGGCGTCATATAGGCGATCTGGGTGGTGATGGTATAAAGCACCCCATACCAGATGAGATCGAAGCCCAGAGCTCCGACCAGTGGCACATAGAGCGGGGCGACAATCACCAACATGGCGGTGTCATCAAGGAAGGTGCCCATCAAGATGAAGCTCAGCTGCATCAGGATCAGGATCATCCAGGGGGACAAGCCCATTTGTTCGGTGAAGAGATTGTCGATGGCCTTCACGGCCCCCAGCCCATCAAAGATCGCACCGAAGCCAAGGGCGGCCAGGATGATCCACATGAACATGCAGGAAATGCCCAGAGTCTGACGGGTGCAGGTCTGGAAGATTTTCCATGTCATGCGGCGTTTGAGGATTGAGGCCGCGAGTGCGGTGAGAGCCCCAATGGCAGAACTTTCGACCAAGGAGGTCCAGCCATTGACGAACGGCACCATCATGGCGGCGAAAATGGCCAGTGGCAGGACACCCGCACCCAGCAGGCGCAGTTTTTCCTCGCGCGGCACGTCGGTGGCGTCTTTCAAGGCCGGGCCAAGCTCGGGCTGGAGACGGCAGCGGATCCAGATATACAGGATGAACATCGCCGCCATCATCAGGCCGGGTAGAATGCCAGCCAACCACAATTGACCGACCGGCTGACGGGCAATCATCGCATAGAGGACCAGAACCACCGATGGGGGCACCAGAATGCCAAGTGAGGAGCCAGCCTGAATGACCCCTGTGACCATGATCTTGTCATAGCCACGGCGCAACAGCTCAGGCAGGGCGATGGTGGCCCCAATCGCCATGCCAGCAACGGACAGGCCATTCATCGCTGAGATCAGCACCATCAGGCCGATGGTGCCCATGGCGAGGCCGCCATTCACATTGCCGAACCAGACATGGAACATGCGGTAAAGGTCGTCCGCCAGACGGCTTTCAGACAGCACGTAGCCCATGAAAATAAACATCGGCAGGGTCAATAGCGGATACCATTTCATCAGCTTCATGGCGGCCGAGAAGGGGATGTCCTGCCCACCGGTGCCCCAAAGGGCAATGGCGGAAATGGCCGCGATGGCCCCAATCGCGCCAAAAACGCGCTGACCGGAAAAGAGCATCAGCATCATCGATGCAAACATGAAAAGGGCGATATGCTCCTGGCTCATTCTTTGGCCTCCGGAATGGTGTGCCCGTTGAGACGCAGAATGTCTTTGCAGAGCTCGGAAATGGATTGCAGGAGCATCATCAGGATGCCGATGATCATGATGGCCTTGATGGGCCAGGCATAAGGACGCCAAGCGGTGGAGGAGCGTTCAAGGCGGCCGATTTTCTCGCTGCCATCGATCAGGCCCAGAAAATAGTCGATCGGCTCCATGCCCCAATAGCCCAGCGAATAGGCTGTCGAGCCAAGCGCGCCATAGAGCAGGACACCGAGATAGAAGATCAGGAACATCACCGTGAAGCAATCCACAGCGGCCTTGCGACGGATGGTCCAGTCCCCATAGAAGAGATCCATGCGGACATTGGAGCCCATCAATAGAGAATAGGGTCCGCCCAGCATATAATAGGCGACCATGGCGAACTGGGCCATTTCCAGCGTCCAGAGCGATGGTTGGAAGAAGGTCTTCGAGATCGAGGACCAGAGCAGGATCGCCATCAGGACAAACACGCCATACATCACGAAACGGCCAACGCGGAGGTTGAAACCGTCAATGATGTCGACGAAGCGAAGAAGCGGTGTCATGGGTGTCATGGGGACACCTGCCTTAATCGTTCAAGAGCCTCTTGGGAGCGGAGGATGGAACGGGAGAGGTGATTTGCCATTGTGATTGCTTTTTCTTTTGTATTGATCAAGTCGTTGCGGATTTCGATCATTGTCGAATCCAGCCCATGGTCTTCGCCATGTTTTCTCAGACTGTAGGTGACACCGTCGGTGGCGTCATAAGGTTGGTTGAGGGCGGTCATGAATTGCCCCTCGGCGGTTTCGATGGATTGCATCGCTTCGCTGAAGGCGGAGGACTTGTCGAACAGGAAGCCGATTTCCACTTCCCGGCGGCCGCCATGATAGATTGGCGTGAAGCTGTGAATGGTCAGAATGGTCAGGGCATCGCCAACGCGCTCGCGCTGGGTGCGCACCAGTTCCGCTGCGGTGTTGTGGAACGGGTTGTGAATGAGGCCGAAACGGTTTTGGCGTTCGCCATCGGTCAGATCTTCATTGCCCGGAACGGCGAAAATTTCACTCTTGGCGGGCATGGCATCGGGGGCTTCGAGCGGGCGGTTGCAATCATAGACCAGACGGGAGACGCCACCAGCCACCAAAGGGGCATCAAGCAGGTCGGACAGGGCTGTGGCAACATCCAGCGCACCGATGTCCCATGCAGCATGGGAGGTGGCGGTTTCGGTGTCTATTCCTAATCCGTTGAATTCAGTGGGAATATGCAGGGAGGCATGCTCGCAAAGCAACACAAAGGGCGCGGATCCTGTTGTCCGATGCAGATGAACTGGCGACCAAATGGCTTCGGGCATTCTACTTACTCCCTGTTAACTTCTGTAAAGAAAACTACATGCCGGGCACCAGTGTCAATTTTTTTCTGTATTTTTTTCTACATATTTGAGTAAGATGTAGAAATGAAACAAAAGACCAAGAAGGACATCATGCTTGTTCGTGATCTGATTGAGGCGCACAAGGCAGACCTGACCCCGGCGGAGCGGCGGCTGGTGCCCTACATCAAGGACGACTCGCTGGCGATTGAATTGAAGTCGATCACCAAGCTGGCCGAAGCTGCGGATGTGTCCACGCCGACCGTCATTCGCTTTGCGCGTAAGCTGGGATTTGACGGGTTCCCGGATATGCAAAATGCCATCCGGACCGAGCTGGCCGAGCGGATCAAGCAGCCGCTTGCCAAGTTCGAAACCAAGCTGGGTGCGGAGCATGAGCGTCACATTGTCAATCGCTTCACCATGCATGTGGTGGAGAATGTCAACCGGACGATGAACCAGCTTGATTATGAATTGTTCGACCGTGTTGCTGCGCTGCTGGCAGACACCGACAACAAGATCTATCTGCGTGGCGGCAAGATTTCCCAAGCAAGTGCCTTTCATTTCTTCAATCACCTGCAGATCATTCGCCCCAATGTCTCGATGCTGGGGGCGTCTCCAAGCGTCTGGCCTCAAACCTTGCTGGATATGGATGACAGGTCTGTTCTGATCCTGTTTGACATTCGTCGCTATGAGCAGGAGCTGGAGCGTCTGGCCTCATTGGCTTCTTCTCAAGGGGCGAAAATCGTGCTGTTCACCGATCAGTGGGGTTCGCCGATCGAGGGCATTGCCGATCATTGTTTCCGGGCCATGGTGGAAGCGCCGTCCAGCTGGGACAGTACGATCGCCATCAATCTTTTGGTGGAAGCGATGATTGCCCAGATCCAGATCCTCAGCCCGGACAAGAGCAGCAAGCGTATCCGGGAAATGGAAAATATGATCGGCGTCACTGAAATTTTCCGCAAGGCCTGATTTGCCAAATCCACCTGTGCTGTCAACTCTGCAAACACCTGGAACCGGGCAAAAAAGCACCCCGCCAGATGGGCACTGACGGGGTGAAGAGCCTCCATTCCTTGGGAGTGCTCTTGGGAGTGGAGAGGCTGGTATGTTAGCCGATGGTGACCCAAGCGGCATTGGCTGCAGACGAACGAACGCAGGCGTCGATGAACTGGACGCCTTTCAGTCCATCCTGAACGGTCGGATAGGTTACCGCCGGATCCGGCGCTGAGCCGTCCCGTTTGGCCAGAATGGCCGCTGCGGCTTCGCTGTAGATGTTGGCAAAGCCTTCCAGATAGCCTTCCGGGTGACCTGATGGGGTGCGGCTCATGCGGGCGGCGGCATCGCCTGCGCCTGCGCCATTGCGGGTGATCAGGCGTTTGGGTTCGCCAAACGGTGTGTACCAGAGATAGTTGGGGTCTTCCTGACACCATTCCAGTCCGCCCTTGTCGCCAAAGACGCGCAGTTTGAGGCTGTTTTCGCAGCCCGGAGCGACCTGACTGCACCAGAGCATGCCACGAGCCCCGCCCTTGAAACGCATCATGATATGGCCATTGTCATCGACCTGACGACCCGGCACGAAGGACTGCAGGTCTGCGGCAAGGCTTTCCAGCTCCAATCCGGTCACAAAGCTGGCGAGATTGAAGGCGTGGGTGCCAATGTCGCCGGTCGATCCACCCGCACCGGAACGGGCGGGATCGGTCCGCCAAGCGGCCTGTTTGAAGTCGGCAAATTCGGTCAACCAATCCTGCGGATATTCCACCTGAACCACACGGATGGTGCCAATATCGCCATTGGCGATCATCGCGTTTGCCTGCCGGATCATCGGGTAGCCGGTATAATTGTGGGTCAGGATGAACAGGGCGTCGGACTGTTCGGCTTCCTTGACGAGCTTCTCGGCCTCTTCCAGCGTCGAAGTCAGGGGCTTGTCGCAAATGACATGGATGCCTCGGCGCAAGAATTCGATGGCCGCGGCATAGTGCATATGGTTGGGCGTGACGATCGATACCGCCTCAATGCCATCCTCACGATTGGCCTCGATTTCTGCCATGAGGGTGAAATTGTCATAGCTGCGCTCGGGGTCCAGCCCCAAAGCCGCAGCTGAAGCATGCGACTTTTCCGGGGTCGAGGAGAGGGCGCCTGCAACCAGCTGGTATTTGTCGTCAATGCGTGAGGCGATGCGGTGCACACCGCCGATAAAGGCGTCGTTGCCGCCGCCCACCATGCCAAGGCGGATACGGCCTCCAAGGCTCTCATTGCGTCCGGTGATGGCCATCTTAATTCTCCAGTCCGAGCATTTTGCGGTTCATGGCTTCGTCGGTGCCACCGTCGGCAAAGTCGTCAAAGGCTTTCTCGGTGACGCGGATGATATGATCCGTGACGAATTGCGCGCCTTCACGGGCCCCATCTTCGGGATGTTTGAGGCAGCATTCCCATTCCACCACGGCCCAGCCATCGAAATCCATGGCAGACAGCTTTGAGAAGACCGCGCCGAAATCAACCTGACCATCCCCAAGGGAGCGGAAGCGGCCAGCCCGATCGACCCAACCCTGATAGCCGCCATAAACGCCCTGACGGCCGGTTGGATTGAACTCGGCATCCTTGACATGGAACATCTTGATCCGGTCCTTATAGATGTCGATATTGTCCAGATAGTCGAGGCATTGCAGGATATAGTGGGACGGGTCATAGAGCATGTTGGCGCGGGAATGGTTGTTGACCCGCTCAAGGAACATCTCGAAGGTCACGCCGTCATGCAGGTCTTCGCCCGGATGAATTTCATAGCAGAGATTGACATCGCACTCATCGGCGAAATCCAGCAGGGGTTGCCAGCGGGCTGCCAGTTCGTCAAAGGCGGTTTCCACCAAGCCAGCCGGGCGCTGCGGCCATGGATACATATAGGGCCAGCAAAGGGCACCGGAGAAGGTGGCGTGATTTTTGATCCCCATCAGGCGAGAGGCCATCAGGGCCTTCTTGACCTGATCGACAGCCCAGAGCTGGCGGGCCTTGGGATTGCCCCGCACTTCTGGGGCGGCAAAGCCATCGAAGGCTTCGTCATAGGCGGGATGGACGGCAACCAGCTGGCCTTGCAGGTGGGTCGACAATTCCGTGACTTCGACACCGGCTTCTGCAGCAATGCCCTTGAACTCATCGCAATAATCTTTCGAGCTGGAAGCCTGTTCCAGATCGATCAGGCGACCATCCCAAGAGGGGACCTGAACGCCCTTATAGCCGCAATCCGCCGCCCAGCGGGTGATGTCAGCCCAGCTGTTGAATGGTGCTTCGTCCCCGGCAAACTGTGCCAGAAACAGCGCTGGACCCTTGATGGTTTTCATGGCTTTTTCTCCCAAGATCTTTGGCGCCTTCATATGGTGGCGCGCCTGCCTTACATGCCGTACACCTGTATCCTTGCCATGGCAAGGTGGCGGGCCGGATCGGAGCCGGAGCATGATTTGCCCCGGCTCTGGTTTGTTTGATGTCTATTTCTTAGAATGGGGAATCCGGGAAGTAGAAGTCTTTCGCATTGTCCTTGGTGATCAAGGTAGCGCCCAGAATGTAGCGACCAGCAACCGGACCATTGGACTTGAAAGCTGCAACCGTCACGTCCATCGCGGTGGCGATCATTGCGGGTGGATAGAGCACATCAACCGGCACCAGTTCGTTGCCATCCATGACGCCCTTGATGGTTTCTTTCATGCCAGCACCGCCGACAACGAACATGCCATTGCCATCACGACCAGCCTGCTTGAGCGCGGCGACCACACCGATGGCAATGTCATCATCCTGTGCCCATACAGCGTCGATGTCCGGGAAGCGGGACAGGAAGTCCTGCATCACTTCAAAGCCATCATCGCGGTTCCAGTTGGCATGCTTGTGATCGAGCACATTGATGCCGGTATCCTTGATGCCTTCCATGAAAGCGTCGAAGCGTTCATTGTCGATAATGGTTGGAATGCCGCGCAGGATAACGATATTGTCGCCGGATTTCAGACGTGACTTCATATATTCGGCAGAAACACGACCCATTTCAGGGTTGTTGCCGGCAACATAAATGTCTTCGATGCCCGGTTGGCTCAGGCCGCGATCCACCACGGTGATCATGGCGCCGGACTTCTTGGCATTGAGCACCGGGTCGGTCAGAGGCTCGGATTCAAAGGGCAGGACGACCAGAGCGTCGATCTGATGGACCGAGACCAGATCCTCAATCGCTGAGGCCTGCTGGCTTGGATCCGGCGAGTTGACCAAGATGAGATCAACGTCGGGATAGAGGGCTTCGAGCCGCTCTTCGGCCTTTTCAGCATGCCAGTTCATGCCAGCCGCCCAAGCATGGGTCGGGGTTGGATAAGATACGCCGATCTTGATCTTGTCGGCGGCGAGAGCCGTGCCAGCGAGCATCATGGCTCCGGTCAGCGCGGCGGCGAATAGGCTTTTTGGTGCTTTCATGGTTTCCTCCCAGAATTGCAGAAATGCGCCAGTATAAAGTGGTTCAGGTCTTGAGCAGGGGGCGCTTTGGCCTGCAGGCTCGTTCGAGAGCAGGCGTTGCGTTCCCAATGCCATCCCGCGAGGGGCGGGGTGGCGGTCTTTTCGTGATCGATTTGGGGTCGATGCCGGGGATCGATCATCGTGGTCCGGTCAGGCCTTTTTCTCCTTTTTGCGGCCAAAATTGCCGCGTTGGAGCCAAACGGCGGTGATGATGATCAGGCCTTGCATGGTGCCGTTCAGATAGTTGGAAATCATGTCGGTGAAATTGAGAATGTTGCCGATGGTGGTCAGGATCAGGGCACCCAGAATGGTGCCGCCAATCCGGCCATAGCCGCCTTTGAGAACCGTACCGCCAATGATCACCGCAGCAATCGCTTCCAGCTCCCACAACACACCGGTCGACGAGGAGGCCGAGCCAAGACGTGGCACATAGATGATCGTGGCAAGCGCCACGCAAATGCCCTGAATGACATAGGTCCAGGTCTTGATGCGGTCGACCTTGATGGCGGAATATTTGGCCACAGCCTCATTGGAGCCGATGGCCGTGCAATAGCGGCCAAAGGCGGTCCGGTTGAGCAACACCCAGCCAATGATGGCGACACTGATGAACACCCAGACCGGGATGGGCAGGCCCATGAAGCTGTCATAATAGACCGGGCGATAGGTGCCGCGGATGCCATAGTCCAGCGACAGGGTGCCGCCATCGGCGAAATAGGTGACCAGTGAGCGGAAAATGCCCATGGTGCCAAGGGTTACGATGAAGGCTTCTATTTTGCCCTTGGTGGTCAGCAGTCCGTTGACCAAACCGGCCCCAAGCCCCAGCACAACCGAAATGGCACATCCAATCAGCACTGTCGTGATGCCTGTACCCGTGATGGGGACGAGCATGTTCATGGTGATGATCATGACGCCCGCAATCACCGCAGCCATTGAGCCGACCGACAGATCGATGCCTCCCGATGTGATCACGAAGGTTGCGCCAACGGCGATGATGCCGATGAAGGCCGAGCGCGTCAGCAGGTTGGTGATGTTGCCCTCAGACAGAAAGGCACTGTTGAGCGAAAACCCGATGACACACAGCAAAAGCAGCGCGATCGCAGGTCCAAGGGTTTTGAAGTCTGTCGCAAAAGGCAGGCTTTTCGCCTTTTTGCCCGCAGGATTGTCTGTCATGCGCTGGCCTCCTCCTTCAAGCCGGCCGCAAAGCGGACTATTTCATGTTCGTTGATAGCGTCGCCGGTGAGCTCTCCCGTGATGCGCCCTTCGCGCATCACAATCACCCGATGACAGATCCCGATGATTTCGGGCATTTCCGATGAGATGACGACGACCGACATGCCTTCGGCTGCCAGTGCCGCGATGAAATGATAGATTTGCTGTTTGGTGCCCACGTCGATGCCACGGGTCGGCTCGTCGACAATGACAATGCGTGGGTCGCATTCCATCACCTTGGCGAGCAGCAATTTCTGCTGGTTGCCGCCGGACATTTCCGAGATTTTGCAGTTGGGGTCGCGGGCGCGGATGTCGAAGCGGCGGATGCCACGGCGCAGGGCCTGTTCTTCCCCATTGCGGTCGAGCAGCAGGCCCTTGATGAATTTGGGTAAGGCAAACAGGGTTAGGTTTGGCTGCATCTGCTTGTCAACCAGCAGCCCCTTGCCCTTGCGGTCTTTGGTGAGATAAACGATGCCAGCATTCCGTGCGTCGGCGGCAGACCGGATATGGGCGTCCTTGCCAAACAGGGATACATGGCCAGACGTCATGGGACGCAGGCCGCAGATGGCCTCGAACAGTTCCGTTCGGCCAGAGCCGATCAGCCCGGAGAAGCCCAGAATTTCGCCTTTACGCAAGGAAAAAGAGGCTCTTTTTACCAAATCAGTGCTCAGTCCCTTGACCTCAAGCACACGCTCGGCGTCGAAATCCGCTTCGGACATGGGCGGGAAAAGATCGGACAATTCACGCCCAACCATCATTTGCGCCATCGTGTCGAGGGTGAAATCCTCTGTCGGTTTGGTGGTGATCCACTGGCCATCACGCAGGATGGTGATGCGGTCGGCGATGGCGGCGACTTCCTTCAATTTGTGCGAGACAAACATGACCGCCGTGCCTTGCGCCTTCAACCGTTTTACCTGTTTGAAGAACAAAGCCGTCTCCGCCTCGGTCAACACGGCAGTCGGCTCATCCATGATCAGGATGCGAGCGTTGCGGCTCATCGCCTTGACGATTTCGACCATTTGCTTCTGGGCAATCGACAGATTGGAAATGCGATCGTCAGGCGAGATGTCGAGGCCAACTTCAGTCAGCATCTTGAGAACCTGATCATGCATCTCGGCCCGCTTGAGAAAGCCCTTGGCAATCTGCTCGCGTCCCAGGAAGATGTTCTCTTCAACCGTCATCTGTTCGGCGAGATTGAGCTCCTGATGGATCAGGACAATACCCAGCTCTTCCGCTTGCCCGTTGGGGGGCAGGGTGATCGGTTCCCCGTCAAGCAGGATGGTGCCAGAGGTCGCGGGATGAAAGCCCGAGAGGATTTTCATGAGGGTGGATTTGCCTGCACCATTTTCGCCGATTACAGCATGCACTTCGCCTGCTCGAATGTCGAAATTGATAGAGAACAGGACAGGCACCGAGCCAAAGGATTTGCTTACCCTTTGCGCAGCCAGAATCGGAGCGTCGTCAGGACACTTTTCCAACACTTGCTTTCCTCCCTAGCACAAGCGTTTGTTCAGCCTTTTGGGCTGATTTTGGTCAATGTAAACCTTTTCATAATCGATGTAAACCTTTTCATTGTTCAAAATGGAGCGTAGAGTGGGGTGCGAAGGTCGGTGTTTGGTGGACCGGGCGGTGTAACTTCTCTAAACTCCACCAGCTTTGATATGCCGACAATTTGAAAGACAGGGGACTGGATTGGAGCCAACAGGGAAAAAGGCTGCCACCATTGAAGATGTGGCCAAGCTTGCCGGGGTTTCGATCGCCACTGTCAGTCGAGCGATGCGGACGCCGGAAAAGGTCGCGGAAAGCACGCGCAAGAAGGTAACTGCGGCGATTGCCCGGACCGGCTACACGGTCAATGCCATGGCGCAGAATCTGCGCATGCAAAGGTCCAAGATGGTGATGGCGCTTGCACCGTCCATTTCCGATCCGAACTTTTCAGGCATTCTGGTGGGGCTGGAGAAAGTCGCCAACCAGCGCGGCTATGGTGTGCTGATCGGCAATACAGAGGGCAATGTGGAGCATGAGGAAAAATATCTTCATTTCCTCTCGACCGGAATGGTGGATGGGCTGGTTCTGCTAACCGGACATTTGCCGGTGGCTGGTTGGCCCGAGCGGTCCGCCTCCAGCTTCCCGCCGATGGTGGCTGCCTGCAATCCCGTCGATCATGCCGAAATCCCTTATGTCGGTGTCGATGACACGGCTGCCGCCAAGGTGGCAACGGACTATCTGATCTCGTTGGGCCATCGGCGGATCGCCTATGTAGCAGGGCCGCAGGGCAGTCTGGTCGATGATATGCGCTATGCGGGTTATTGTCAGGCAATGCTTGAATCCTTTGACCGGCCCGACATCTGGAAGGTGCGTGGGGATGGTTCGACCGAAGGCGGACGGGCTGCCGTGGAATTGTTGTTCATTCGTGACACCCTGCCGACGGCCTTTTTCTGCTTCAGTGACAGCACAGCCATCGGCGTGATCAGCGCACTCAATTCGCGCGGCATGCAGGTGCCTCATGATTTTTCGGTGGTTGGCTTTGATGATATTCCCTTTGCCAGCCACATTACGCCTGCACTGACAACCATTCGTCAGCCACGCACCCATATTGGCGAGATTGCCATGACGGAACTGCTCGATCAGCTCACCAGCCATCGGCGGCATCTTGGACGGACCCTATTGCATGGGGATTTGATCGTTCGCAGTTCCTGCTCGACGCCCCATACCATCAAGTAGGTCTTGCCCTGGTGCTTGGGCTTCGGACTTGCGTTGGGCGATCATTCGGGTGACGAGGTGCAGCACGCGGTCATATTCTTCGGTTCCTGCGCGTAGACGGTCGATTGTCCGGCCTTTTCCATTGAGCAATTTGAGGTCTTTGTTCGGTCCGGCGGGGCGGATGTCTGCCACCTTGTCCCACGGGGTGAATTTGGCGTCGCTGCGCTGGGCCAGCAGGCCAATGCCCTGCATGGTCATGTCGTCAGCAATGGCCAGCAGCAAGGTGCCCAGTATGGATGCACCGCGTCTGCCAGCGCCGATCGTTGCGGAAAACAGCCCTTGCTCGGTGATCACATAGCCGACCTGAAGGTGGTTGCCGGTCAGGGCGACAACGATCAAGTAGCAAAGACCGAGAAAGATGGAGAAGCCGAAGGCTCCGACATAAACCCCGAGTACCGGTTCATAATAGCCCTGATAGGCGGAGTATCCGGTAAAGAGTGTGGCAAAGAGAAGGGGAATGCCGATCATCGGAATGGCCACTTGCTTTATGACACAGGCTGACAGCACGGGGAAATCATAGTCCCAGTAGAAGGGGGCTTTACCGACAGGATCTGGCATTGCGGTCTCCTTTCCCCTTTGAGGCCTGTGGAGTGCCGCTCATTGACCCGTGCGCATCACGTTGGTTTCGATCTGGCTGCAGACGGTTTGGAAATTCTCTGGCGTGCAGAAAATGGCATCAAGCACCAAAAGGCCCGAGCGCAAGACAATGGTGTGTTGGGTGCGGATGATTTCCAGCTCGTCAATATCCTCCCAACGGGTTTGTCTGCCGCTGTTGGCGCTGGCGAGCAGGCCGGCTCCGGCCAGTCCGGGATTGAAGGTGATCAGCCCGAGGGAAATGGCCAGACTGCGACTGACCTTGGCGCGGCTGTCGATGACGCGCGATTGAATGTCATCGCGTCCCAGTTGGAACTGCATTTTCATCCGGTTGCCAAGGACCAGCAGAACAGCAATGGCAACGAGGACCGTCAGAACCCCGATCGCACCAAAAAACAGGATGATGGCGACCCTGATCTCGCCCGGATCATTGTCGATGACCCCAAGGACCAGCATGAGAAGGGCAAGGGCCGCAGCCGGAATAAGGATCACCAGCCCAAGTTGGCGCAGGACGACGCGATTGGTGGCCAGCGGAACATCAATGGTCCACTCGATCGGTGTGTTGCCAAAGGTGTCTTCACTCGTCTTTTCGGGGGCGTTGAAGGGGTCTTGGGTGACAGCTTTCTTGTCTTTTGTTGCTGTCTTGGTCTCTGCCTTTGTCATGGGGTCCCTTCCTTGTTCAGTGTCAGGGAGGAGGTCTTCATGATAGCGGAGCAGCGACGCCTTGTCTCGAGCACCTTGTCACATTGGACATCTGTAGCAGCAATGCGAGGGCCTACAATGCATCAAGGCCGACAAGATGTCCCGTCGGCCTTGATGTTGTTGTGTCTTGATGGCAGCCCGTTGCTGCTAGTCGTCGAAATAGTGCAGTTTTGCGGGATCAAAGCCCAGTTTCAATTGCTGGCCGGGGTTGATGTCATGCTGGCCAAACAGGCGTATGGTGGAGTCGATGTTGGCAATCTTGGAGATGACATTGGTGTCGCCTCCCAGATGCTCAACATGCTGCACATCTGCGCTCAGCGGGCCATCGTCTGCGAGATAAAGGTCTTCCGGGCGCAGCCCAATGGTGCGGCGGTCGCCCTCCTCAAGCAGCGAGGCGGGCAGGAAATTCATCGAAGGCGAGCCAAGGAATCCGGCAACGAACTTGTTGGCCGGATTGTTATACAGATCCATCGGGCTGCCGATTTGCTCGACCCGGCCATCACGCAGCACGACGATCTTGTCAGCCAAGGTCATGGCCTCGGTCTGGTCGTGGGTCACATAGATCATCGAGGCATTGAGCTGTTTGTGCAGATTGGCGATTTCGATGCGGGTATTCATGCGCAGTGCTGCGTCGAGGTTCGACAAAGGCTCATCGAGCAGGAACAGCTTGGGCTTGCGGACGATGGCCCGGCCAATGGCGACGCGCTGGCGCTGGCCGCCGGACAATTCGGACGGATAGCGGCTGAGATAGTCATCCAGTTTGAGCATCCGCGAGGCTTCATTGACGCGGGCGGTAATCTGATCCTTCGGTACGCCTTCCTGCTTCAAGGCCAGCGACATGTTGTTGGCGACATTGAGGTGGGGGTAGAGGGCGTAGGACTGGAACACCATGGCGATACCGCGTTTGGAAGGCGGCACGCTGTTGACGACTTCGCCGCCAATAGAGACTTCTCCCGATGAGGCATCTTCAAGGCCCGCAATGACCCGCAGCAGGGTGGACTTGCCACAGCCGGAAGGGCCGACGAAAACGACGAACTCGCCATCCTCGACGTCGATATTTATGTCTTTCAGGACCTCGGTCTTGCCAAAGGCCTTGCACACATTTTTCAGGGTCAGCGCAGTCACAGCGTTGCCTCCTCAAGCATTACAGGTTTGCCGGTGCGGATGCTCTGGTCGGCGGCAAGGCAAATGGCCAGCGATTGCACTGCATCCTGCATATGTCGTTCCAGATCGATATCGTCTTTGATGGCGCGCAGGATGAAATCCTGCTCGTTGGCGCAAAGCTCGTTATGGCCGGGCTCTCCTGCCAGATCGATGGTCCGGTCGCCGTCCGGTTTGTGAACCAGAATGCCGCCAACCTTGGTGTGGCCATCAATGTCGGCCGATGCGCCCTTGTTGCCATCGGTGATCGAAACCGAGCCATTGGGCGAGACGATGTCTTTGACGAAAAAGGCGGTCTCGGACATCATCGGCCCCCAGCCTGCCTCATACCAGCCGACCGAGCCATCGGCGAAGATGACTTGTAGTTGGCCATAATTATACATGTCCTCGGCGATCTCATCGGACAGGCGCAAGCCCATGCCATTGACGCTGACAGGCTTGGCATCGGTGATCTGACACATCGCGTCGACATAATGGACGCCGCAATCGACAAGAGGGCTGGTGGTTTGCATCAGGGCTTTGTGGGTTTCCCATTCAGCGCCGCTTGATTGCTGGTTGAGATTGAGGCGGAAGACATAAGGTCCACCCAGCGCACGGGCTTCGGCCACAAAGCGGATCCATGAGGGGTGATGCCGCAGGATATAGCCAACCACCAGCTTGCGGTTGGTGCGTTTGGCGGTGGCGACCACCCGTTCGGCATCCGCCACGCTCATGGCAAGGGGCTTTTCGACGAACACATGGGCCCCGGCTTCCATGGCGGCGCAGGCAAAATCCACATGGGTGTCGGTATAGGTGGCGATCACCACGAGGTCAGGCTTGGTCTCGCTCAGCGCTTGATGAAAGTCGGTGAAGAAGGGATAGGCGGCCAATTCGTCCTTTTTGGCGCTTTGCGTTCGGGCAACGAGGCCGACAATCTCGGACTCTGGATGATGATGGTGGGCGAGGGCATGGGAAAAGCCCATATTGCCGAGGCCTGCAATCAGGGTTCTGATCATTTCACCGCTCCTGAAGTGATGCCGCGAATGAGCTGGCGGGAGAAGATGACGTAAAGGATGAGGACCGGCAGGATGGCCATCGACAGAGCGGAGAGAACCGCATTCCAGTCGGTGACGAACTGGCCGATAAAGACCTGACTGCCAAGGGTCAGGGTTTTGGTTTCCTCGGCCGGAGCGAGGATCAGCGGGAACCACAGGTCGTTCCAAATCGGGATCATGTTGAACACCGCGACCGTGGCCATGGCTGGACGGACCAAAGGCACGACGATGCGCCCGAAGATCACATATTCATTGAGGCCATCGACGCGGGCAGCGTCTTTGAGGTCATTGGAAACCTGCTTCATGAATTCGCTGAGGATGAAGACCGCCAGCGGCAGGCCTTGGGCTGTATAGACCAGAATGAGCGCCCAGAGGGTGTTCACAAGGCCGGTGGCGACCATCATTTCCAGAATGGCAACGGTGCCAATGCGGATTGGGATCATGATGCCAAGGGCCAGATAAAGCCCCATCAAGGTGTTGCCCTTGAAGCGATATTCACTCAGCGCAAAGGCGGCCATGGCTCCGAACAACAGGATGAAGAACAGGGAGGCCACAGTGACGATGAAGCTATTCTGGAAATAGAGGAAGAAATCCCCTTGTTTCATCACGGTTTCATAGCCGATCAGCGAGAAGCTGTCCGCATTGGGCAGGGCCAAAGGCTCACGAAAGATGGCTTTGCGGGTTTTGAAGCTGTTGATCAGGATGACGAAGACCGGGAACAGGGCGATCAGGGTGTAAAGACCCAGAGCGCCATGCATAGCCAGCGCATTGAAGCGGTTGGTACGGGCTGTATTTTCCATGTCTGCCTCCTTCTACATTTGATAACGGCGCAGGCGCGTCTGAATGCCGAACAAATAGATGCAGACGCCAATGAGAATGATCGCGAACATGGAACCAGCAATGGCCGAGCCCATATGCGGGTCACCCAATTGCAGCTGGAAGCCGAAGAAGGTGCGATACATGAAGGTGCCCAGAATGTCGGTCGAGAAGTCCGGACCGGCAAGGGCCCCCTGCGCGGTATAGATCAGGTCGAAGGCGTTGAAATTGCCCACGAAGGTGAGAATGGAAATGATGCCGATGGAGGGCAGGATCAGCGGCAGCTTGATTTTCCAGAAGGCGGAAATGCCGGTGATGCCGTCAATTTCACCCGCTTCAAGCACTTCCTCGGGGATCGACAGCAAAGCAGCATAGATCAACATCATCGGGATGCCGACAAACTGCCAGACCGAGACCAGTGACAGGGCGGTCAGGGCATAGGCTTCCTTGCCCAGCCACGGGGCAAAGAGGGCCTTCAGGCCAATCGCATCGAGCATATTGGGGGCGATGCCCCAGATGGGCGACAGGATCAGCTTCCATGCAAAGCCGACAATCACGAAGCTCAGAATGGTTGGAATGAAGATGGCAGACCGATAAAGCGCCGCAAAGCGCAAGCGCGGATGGGACAGGATCGCTGCCAGTGCGACACCAATCGGGTTCTGGACCAGCATATGAATGAAGAAGAACCAGAAATTGTTCCCCAGCGCGTTCCAGAATTGCTCGGACCAGATCGAGTTGCCGAACAGACGTTCGAAATTGGCGAATCCGACATAGGTGCGCACATGATCGATCTCGCTATAAAGAGCGAGGCGCAGGGTGTTGAAGAGCGGAAAGATCATGACCGCAGTATAGACCAGCACGGCTGGTGCCAAAAACACGACGATGTGCCATCGAAAGCGGGGCGCTTGCATCACATTCTCCAGTTTCGAAGCCTCTCGCGCTTTCCCGGTCCGATGAGGCTTGAAAGTCAGTCTGTTGCTCGCACCCAGCTTGATGTCGTCTCGGTGCCTTTAGGCTTGACGGGTGCGGACATCGCAGGTTGGGCGAGGGCCGTTCAAGGCCGGGCCGATCCTGTCCGCAGCCCGAGGGCTACCGACAGGCTATGTGAGGCAAGCGACGCGGTGCGCCGCTTGCCCGTTGGTCTTACATTTGCGGTTTGTACCAGCTGGCCAGACCATCCTGCAGTTTCTTGCCAAGCTCTTCAGGGGTCGCGGTACCCTTGATGGCGGCGGCTGATGCACCCCAGGTCTCGTTTTCGAGGTTTGGTGTGCCGCGGGACAGGATCTGGTAGGTGGAACGAATGGTGCTTTCGCACTTGCCGCGCCAGCTGACAAATTCCTTGGCGAGCGGATCGCTCAGCTCGACAGGGGTTTTCGACAGCGGGAAGAAGCCCGGCAGAGCGTTGCCGAAGATTTCAGCAAATTCAGGCGAAGCCACCCAGCTCAGGAAGGTTTTGGCGGCTTCTGGATTCGGGGTTTTGGCATTCATGCCAATGCCGATATCGGTGTGGTCGGAAATATAACATTTGTCGCCAGCCTTTTTGACCGGTGGCATGAAGGCACCCATCTTGAAGTCAGCCTGTGCGTTGAAGCCGGAAATTTCCCAAGAGCCTGCTGGATAAACAGCGGCGCGGCCAAGGGTGAAGAGGTTCTGGCTGTCCGGATAGGTCTGGGCTTCAAAGCCGTCGCCGAGATATGGGGCCCATTTGGCCAGCGTCGCATATGGCTCAACCCACTGCGGGTCGGTCAGCTTCTGCTCGCCCTTGATCAGAGCCAGACGGCCTTCTTCGCCTTTCCAGTAGTTTGGACCAATATTGTTGTAGCCCATGGTGGCCGCTTCCCACTGGTCATTGGTGCCCATGGCCATCGGAATATAGCTGCCGTCTTCCTTGATTTTCTCAAGGGCTGCGAAGAATTCGTCTTCGGTTTCCGGGGCTTTGAGGCCCAGCTCGTCGAAGGCGTCTTTATTGTAGATGAAGCCGTGGATCACGGAAGCCATCGGTACGCAGAAGGTTGCAGAACCATCGTCCGTCTGCCAAGCGGATTTGGCAACGTCGGAGAAGTTGTTCATGGCGTCCATGTCGTCGAGTTTTGCCAGATGACCGGCATCATATAGAGCCAGCGAGGCATCGAATGGACGGCAGGTGATGATGTCACCAGCAGAGCCTGCATCAAGCTTGGAGTTCAGCACCGCGTTATATTCGGTTGGAGCCGATGGGGTGAACTTGACTTTGATACCTGGATGCTTGGCTTCAAAGGCTGGAATGATCTTGTCCTGCCAGAGAGTCAGGTCGTCATTGCGCCAGCTCTCGATGGTGAGGGTAGCGTCGGCGGCATAGGCAGCGCTGCTCAGCACGGTGGCTGCGAGAAGGACTGCAGTTGTCAATTTGGTGTTCACGTTGAACCTCTCTGTATGTTGTGTTGCTTGGTTGCAAGTGGAATGGGCAAGTTGCTTTTCTTGTTATGGTGCTGGTTCTAGTCCTTGGCGGCGAGCGCATTGAGCGCTGCACGCAAATGGTCGTCGTGACGGCTGAGAAGCGCCTCGGCCTCCGCCTTGTCGCTGATGCCGGCGCACAGAAGAATGGCCTGTTTGACATTGCCCTGTGCTGTTTCAAGGGCGTTGGTGGCGTCATCCTCGGATGTCTGGGCAATGGTTTGGACGATGATTCTTGCCCGCTGGCGCAGTTTGTTATTGTCTGCCTTCAAATTGATCATCATGCCGTCATGAACATGGCCCAAATGGATCGCCATCATGGTGGAAAGCATGTTGAGTGCCATTTTCTGGGCGGTCGCTGCACCCATGCGGGTCGATCCGGAAATCACTTCCGGAGGGGTCGGCAACAGGATCGGACAGTCGCTCAGGCCAAGCAGCGGAGAGCCTGGATTGTTGGCGATGCCAATCACGTAGGTGCTAGCATTCTTGGCAATATGTGCCGCTTCCAAAGTGTAAGGGGTGCTGCCGCTGGCAGAAATCGCGATCAGGCAGTCCCGGTCGGACAGATCAGACAAGGCTTGCGTCAGGCTGGAGCTGTCATCTTCGGTGTTGCCGGGCATGTCGCCATTGGTGGGGATGCCGCCAGCCATCAGAATGCGGATCTTGGCTGAATCGATGCCAAAGGTGCCGCCAAGCTCGGAGGCATCTGCCAATGCCATCAGCCCGGACGAGCCTGCTGCGGCGTAAATCAGCTTTCCACCGGCTAGGAACTGACGGGCCATTGCAGCGGATCCGTCGCAGATGGCGGGCTTTGCCGCTTCAATCGCCTTGGCTGCCTCTATCTGGCCATTGGCAAGAATCGTCGCAATGTCCAGCGGGGGCTGGATTTCCAGGCCGATTGCGCTTCTGTGGCGTGTTTCGGTGACAAGGTCCACTGCTTACTCCTCCTGACAGTGCTCTCCAATATAATACCTTTTAAATACCATCTGTCCACCTCTAAAGTTTGCATAATATCTAGGCTTGTGCGAAAAATTTTTGCTTATTGATATATTTGGTCTTATTTTGGTCTTTCTTTATTCCGTCTGGTCCTGTATGACTGAATAGGATTGGAATTGTTTTGGAGGGTTTTTGCGCTGACCGCGCTTTTGGCATTCTGATCTGGATGCGAGGGAGCCTGAAGAGAGGCGCAATCAGAACTGTGAGGCATGCCTTGATGACAGTGGAAGATTATCTGCGAGCGGGGGACTGGTTGAGTAAGAAGGCTGGGCCTCTCTATGTGCTGCTGTCCCGGCGGATTGAGCAGGCCATTGCCATGGGGTTGTTGCTGCCTGACCATTCACTGCCTGCCGAGCGGGAAATCGCGGATCTGACCGATCTGTCGCGGGTCACCGTGCGCAAGGGCATTCAGGAACTGGTCAAGAAGGGGATTGTCGAGCAACGTCATGGCTCCGGTTCCTTCGTGCGTCAGCAGCCGGGCAAACTTGAGCAATCTTTGTCCCATCTCACCTCCTTTACCGAAGACATGATGGCGCGGGGCTTTGAAACCTCGTCGATCTGGCTGGAACGCGAAGTGCGCAGGCCATCGCCGGATGAGATGTTCACGCTGGGATTGTCCGGGGGCGTCTCGATTGCCTGCCTCAATCGGCTGCGGGAAGCCAATGGCCAGCCGATGGCCTTGGAATGTGCGGTTCTGCCGGTCGATATCCTGTCGGACCCCTCCAAGGTCACAACGTCACTGTATGATCAGCTGGACCGGGACGGCAATCGTCCGGTGCGGGCGGTGCAGAAGATTTCTGCGATCAATCTGGAGGCGCGCGAGGCCGAGTTGCTCGGTGTGCCGGTGGGGATGGCGGGGCTGAGCATTCGGCGCATTTCCTATCTGCAAAGCGGTCGGGCGATCGAGTTGACCAAATCCATCTATCGTGGCGACGCTTATGACTTTGTCGCCGAAATGAGTTTTTCACAATGACAGAAGGCAGTGCCCAATGACGAAGATGCGGGAAGAAACCGAAGAAATCCCTGTAGCCGTGGAGCGACTGCTAAAGAGCGTGCCGGACAGCATTGACCCGGTCGCGGCTGCCCTGCGTGCGCGTGATCCCAAGGTCGTGGTGACCATTGCCCGCGGCTCGTCCGATCATGCTGCCTATTTCATGAAATATGCCATCGAGCTGGTGATGGGCCTGCCCGTTGCCTCGCAAGGGCCGTCGATTGCCTCGATCTATGGCGCCAAAATGAAGATGGACAGCGCGGCCGTGTTTGCCATTTCCCAGTCCGGGGCGAGTGCTGATATCGTGGCGATGGCCAAGGCGGCGCGAGAAGGCGGGGCGCTGACGGCGGCTCTGGTCAACACGCTGCCATCCGATCTGGCCAATCAATGCGAACTGGCGGTCGACATCAAAGCCGGAGAAGAACAGGCGGTTGCCGCCACCAAGTCTTATGTCAACTCGATCGTCGCCGGGCTGGCGATCCTCGCCGGATGGGCTGAGGATTACACGTTGAAGAATGCACTGGCGCGTCTGCCAGAGCATCTCAACACCGCCTTGTCGATTGACTGGTCAGAGATGATCGAGCCGGTCGCCAAGGCCAATTCGCTCTATATGCTGGGCCGTGGGCCGACCATGGCGATTGCGGCCGAGGCCGCGCTCAAATGCAAAGAAACCTGCGAACTGCATGCGGAGGCCTATTCGTCGGCCGAAATGTTGCATGGGCCCGTGTCGCTGGTGGATCGGGACTTTCCGGTTATCGCCTTTGCGGCGCGGGATGCTGCTGAAAACTCGATTGTCGAGATCGTCAATGGAGTGGTGGCGAAGAATCCCCATTGCTACATTTCATCGAACCATGCAGGCGACGCAGTGCGGTTGCCCTTTGTCGTTACCGGTCACCCGCTGACCGACGCCCTGACATTGATCGTGCCTTTCTATCGCTTTGTCGAGCAATTGTCGCGGCATCGTGGCCTTGATCCGGACAAGCCTGCAGCGCTGAAGAAAGTGACGGTGACGCGATGACCGGTTCCGTTGCCTATTCCGCCAAGCACCTGTTTGATGGCGAACATTTTCATGACGATGTTGCCCTGTTGGTCCGGAATGGATCGGTTGCAGGGCTTGCGTCCCTCTCTGATGTGCCGGATGGTTATGCTTTGCACGATCATGTGAGCGATCTTCTGGTGCCGGGCTTTGTCGATCTACAGGTCAATGGCGGCGGCGGGGCATTGCTCAATGACACGCCCACCAAGGATGCCATCGAGACCATTTGCTCGGCCAATGCCCGCTTTGGTACCACGTCTGTTTTACCGACGCTGATCACCGACGCGCCAGAGGTGCGCGATGCGGTGCTTGCAGCCGGTGCCGAGGCCAAGCGTGCCAAGGTGCCGGGCTTTCTGGGGTTGCATCTGGAAGGGCCGCATTTGTCGCGATCTCGCAAAGGGGCCCATGTGGAAGATTTTATTCGGCCAATGGATGACGCTGATCTGGCGGCGCTGACCAAGGCAGTTGGCACCTTTGGGCAGGCCATGACGACGGTCGCGCCGGAAAATGTCACGTTGGATCAGGTAAAGGCTCTGGTGGCGGCGGGCTGGAAGGTCAGTGTTGGCCATACCGATTGCAAGGCGGCGGATGCCAAGGCTTATTTCGAGGCAGGGGCGTCGATGGTGACCCATCTGTTCAATGCCATGAGCCAGATGGGCAATCGCGAACCCGGTGTGGTGGGGGCGGCGCTGACCAGTGACACGGTCTGGTGCGGCTTGATTGCCGATTGCGTTCATGTCGATCCGCTTTCCATGGCGATAGCCTTGCGGGCCAAGCAGGGGGCAGGGCGTATTTTCTTTGTCACCGATGCCATGTCGCCCACAGGTACCGATGCGACCGAATTCATTCTTGGGGGCCGGACCATCTATCGCCGCGACGGGCGACTGACCTTGGCCGATGGCACGTTGGCCGGGGCTGATATCGACATGCTGTCGATGATCAAGCTGGCCCATGAGAGATTGTCCTTGTCCTTGGCTGATGTGCTGAAAATGGCGTCGCTCTATCCCTCGCAGGCCATTGGTGCCGCTAACAAGGGGCACTTGCGCACCGGGGCGGATGCCGACTTTGTGCTGATGGGGGCTGATCTGTCACTGCATTCCACCTGGATTGGCGGGCAGTGCTGCTTTTCCCGCACCTGACAGTGAGGGCGCTTGAATGATTGTCTGTTTCGATATCGGCGGCACCTCTATCAAGGGTGCATTTGGTGCCGACCCACGATCGCTGGAAATCGTGCCGCGTATCCCGACACCGGGCCATTGTTTTGAGTCCTTTGTGGCTGCGTTGCGCAGCGTGATCGCGTTGGCGCCGGAAAGACCGCGCTGCATATCCATTTCAATTGCCGGGATCATTGATCCTGCTAGTGGTCTGGCGGTTGTTGCCAACATTCCCTGCTTGCATCGACGTCCAATGCAGGCCGATCTGCAGGCAGCCCTTGGCCTGCCGGTGATCATTGCCAATGATGCCGACTGTTTTGCGCTGGCCGAGGCCGAGCTTGGATCGGCCAAGGGGCATGAAGTCGTCTTTGGGGTCATTTTGGGTACCGGGGTTGGAGGTGGTCTGGTGATCGACGGACAGTTGGTCAATCGCCGCGGCGGGTATGCCGGAGAGTGGGGCCATGGTCCCGTAGCGGCAACCGAAGTGGGCGATCCGCCTATTCACTTGCCGCGTTTTGAATGTGGCTGTGGTCTGAAAGGCTGCATTGATGCCACCTGTAGTGCACGGGGGCTGGAAAAGATCCACAAGCATCTGACCGGCACCTGTCTCTCCGCAGAACAGATTGTTGCGGCTTGGGAGGCTGATGACGCTGCGGCCAGCAAGACCATAGCTGTCTATGTGGACCTGATCTCCGGGCCGTTGGCACTTGTGATCAATGTGACAGGGGCGTCGATTGTGCCGGTCGGTGGCGGTTTGTCCAATGCGACCGCGCTGATCGCAGCCATTGACGCGATGGTGCGGCAGCGTATTTTGTTGCATGGCCTTGAGCATATCGTTGTTCCGGCCGAAAACCGGATTGAGCCGGGCATTCTGGGGGCTGCAATTCTTGGCAGTCGGTTTGATGGCTAAGGACGATCATCGCCAGTTCCAAGAGGGTCAAGCCGGGTCAGCCGATGTCTTGCTGGAAGTCTGTGTCGATAATGTCGAAGGGCTTGAGGCCGCTTTGGCTGGCGGGGCGGACCGGATCGAGCTTTGTTCTTCTCTGGCAGTGGGTGGCCTGACACCATCGGCAGGGTTCATGGCCCATGCGGCGACGCACTCCCCCGTGCCTGTCTATGGCATGATCCGGCCCCGGGCCGGGAACTTCTGTTTTTCCGCTGAAGAGATCGCCTTGATGTGCGCCGACATTCGCTCCGCTCGCGATGCTGGTCTTGCGGGGGTGGTGATCGGGGCGGCGCGTCTGGATCTGACGCTCGATCTGGACGCCTTGGCGCGGATGGTTGAGGCGGCAGAGGGCATGGGAGTGACCCTGCATCGGGTGTTTGATCTACTTGCCGACCCTGAAGCTGCCATTGAAGAGGCCATATCTCTTGGGATCGAGCGGATCTTGACGTCTGGCGGTGCGCCTTGTGTGAATGAAGGTCGCGACCAGTTGCAGGCGTCGATCGATTGGGCTGCCGGCAGGATTGGCATCATGCCCGGTGGTGGGGTGACAATCGACAATGCGCCTCTATTCAAGGCTATGGGGATGAAGGAACTGCATGCCTCTTGTTCATCTCCTTGTCAGTTGGCTGGAGGTGCAACGCGGGAGTTGGCGCTCGGCTTTGTTGCGGCGGGGGCAAAAAAAACGGACCGCGACAGGGTCGCGGCCCTTAAGGTTGCAATCAATCATAAGGGGTAAATGGCTGCTCAGTTTCACCCCAATGCTGCTTGCGGAGAGATCAGACTTTCACAGGGCCATAATTGGCGAAGGCCGATATGACATCGTCCATTTCGGCGTTGGACAGGATGACCGGATCGCCGACCTGTTTGCTCAGGCAATAGACCTTGGCGATATTTTCCAGCTCTTCGAGGCGCCAGAGGGCTTTGTCCAGGCTTTCGCCGACAACAATTGCCCCATGGTTGGCCATCAGGCAGCCATGGCGATCCTGCATCACACGATTGACTTCATCGGACAATTCGATACTGCCAAACAGGTGATAGCCAGCCAGCGGCACATCATAGCCGCCAAAGGCCGCAATCATGTAATGGCAGGCGGGGATCGTCTGGCGATTGATGGCCAGCGCCGACGCATAGGCCGGGTGGGCATGGACGACAGCGGCCATGTCGGGGCGGCTATGCAACAGGCCCTGATGGAAGCGCCATTCGCTTGACGGCTTCAAAGGCTCGTTGCCGGTGGGGGCGCTGTCGATTGGCATGCGGACGAGCATATCCGGTTCGAGGTCGGCATAGGGAACGCCGGACGGGGTGATCAGCATGTCGTCGCCCCGATCACCGGTGCGTACGGAAATATTGCCTGAGGTGCCTTGATTGATGCCGCTGCTATTCATCCAGCGGCAGGCGTCGATGATGGCTTGGCGGGTGGTGACGGTATCCGGGAGAGCGTTGGTCACGTCTCTTGCTCCAATAATAATTGTGCGGTTTGGGAACAGGTGGCCAGATGGGTGACATAACCACCCTTGATGGCGGCGCGTGCACCGGGCACCCTTGCTGCGCCGGAGGCAACCAGAATGCCCATTTCCTTGTCGCGCATCTGTTCGAGGGTGACGCCGAGCATCCGGTCGTCAATGTCGGTCGGGATTGGCGTACCATCCTGATCGATCAGGCGGGCGCAGATGACGCCGGTTGCGCCCTCCTGGCGGTGCTTTTCCAGACTGTCGAGGCTGAGAATGCGCGTGCGGGCAATGTGGCTGGTATCGGTGACTGTGCCGCAGGCAAACAGCACCTTGTTGCAGTCGGCCACGGCGGCCAATTGTTCTGTGATGTCGGGCTCGGCGCGCAACTGGGTGGCCAGCTCGGCATTGGAGACCGTGAGCGGTACGTGCAGGTTGATGCAGTGCGCGCCGAAATGGCGGGCGATGGTGCCCGAGCAGACTTCGGCAGCAAAGCCCAGATCAGCAGCGCGAGAGCCGACCAATTGGACGACCGTGATGTCTTCGATGGATAGATGCGGGGCCATTTCGGCCACCCGATAGATGGTCTCGCCCCAGGCAACGCCCATCCGGTCGCCCGGTTCGAGCAAATGGGGTAGCCAGTCGGCGGTGGAGCGGGCGACGCGCTCGGTTGAGCCTGCCGGACTGGAAGGGTCGGAAGGCACCACCAAAGCTGCGGTCAGGCCATAGGCATCCTTGAGCCGTTCAGACAGTTCGTGATTGAGAAAGATCTCGCTGTCGAGCGTGATACGAACATATTCACGGCGGCGGGCTTCGGTCAGATAATTGACAACGGATGCGCGGCTGACGCCGAGGCGCTTGGCAATGTCATTCTGATTGAGGCCGTCATGATAATAGGCCCATGTCGCCTCGATGATCGCGTCGTCCTGCCTTGAAATGCGGCGCGTCAGAGAATGGGTAGGTTTTGCTTTGGAACTGTCTGTCGCCATGGTCGGTTCTCCCCCCAATTGGCTCACTGCCCGGCTGGTCCTTTTTTGTTTGTGGACCGGGATGTGAGATCTTTAGGCGCTTGTCGCTCTAGCCTGATTTGGCTCGGGATGCAATTTGCGCCATCACCCGGCCCCTTTAGCGCGCGGAAAAAAGCTGCGGGGCCGGGTGCGGTTGAAGCGTCAGTCAGTCTTGGACAGGTCTGGGAAGAGCGCCGCCAGACCTTCCGGGGTGGCCTCACAGACACCGCGTTCCGTAATCAATCCGGTGACCAGCCTGTTCGGTGTGACATCAAAGGCCGGGTTGCCGCCCTCAGTCCCCATCGGGGTGACTTGCACTGTGCCGATGTCACCTGCTTCCGTCTGACCCTGAACATGGGTGGTTTCGAAGGCATTGCGTTCCTCGATGGGAATTTCGGCAACGCCGTCATCCACCGTCCAGTCAATGGTCGGAGAAGGCAGGGCGACATAGAAGGGCACGCCATTGTCATGGGCGGCGAGCGCCTTGAGATAGGTGCCGATCTTGTTGCAGACATCGCCGCGGCGGGTGGTGCGGTCGGTCCCGACAATGACCATGTCTACCAAACCATGCTGCATCAAATGGCCGCCGGCATTGTCGACGATATATTTGTGCTCCACACCATGGCTGCCCAGCTCCCAGGCTGTGATGGCGCCCTGATTGCGCGGACGGGTTTCATCGACCCAGACATGGAGTGGAATGCCTTCATTATAGGCGTGATACATCGGTGAGGTTGCTGTGCCCCAATCCACAGTGGCCAGCCAACCGGCATTGCAGTGGGTGAGAATGCGGACCGGTTCACCCTTTGGCTTTTTGGCAGCGATTTCGCGGATGATGGCGAGGCCATTTTCGCCGATGCGGCGGTTGATTTCCACATCTTCATCGGCGATTTCATGGGCCAATGCCAAAGCAGCCGCCGCACGATCCGCTTCGGGCAGGGGGCTCAAATGGGCTTTGCAGCGATTGAGCGCCCAGCGCAGGTTGATGGCCGTTGGACGGGTCTTGTCGAGATAATGCCATGCCTCGTCGAGATGCTTGTCGGACGGGTCGAGCTTCATCGCAAGCGCCATGCCATAGGCAGCCGTTGCCCCGATCAGCGGAGCGCCGCGGACGCGCATTTCGACGATGGCGTCAGCAAATTCTTGCATCGTGGTCACGGACTGGATGCGGAATTCGTGGGGCAGCCAGCGCTGATCGATGATCGCGACCGCGTTGGTGCTTTCATCCCACCAGAGTGAACGATAGTGTTTTCCGTTGACCTTCATAGGATGTCCCTCTTGTTGAAGTCGCGTGCCATGGCCACGAGGGCGGTGGGATCGGCGATGGTTTCGGCTTTGAGAATGATTTCTGCTCCCATCATCAGGTTGCGTGCTTCCAGTGGGGCACGAACCGTGACGTCCTCGATGCTTTCAAAGTCGGCATTGTGGGCGAGGGACAGGGTGCGGCGGTGCATTTCGATGCCGCAGATGGCAAGCGCGTCGATCCAGATGTCTTTGAGCAAAGCCTTACAGGCCGCTTCCGAACTGTGACCCTGATCTTCGAACAGGCTTTTCGGATAGAGCATGCCGGTGCGCTCGGTCTTCCAGAGATGGATGAACTCGGCCTCGAACTGCTGATAACAATCGGAGATCACCGAAAGGATCCATTCCTGATAGTCATCAAGCTCTGCACCGCGATGGGCCGGTTGGCTGAAATAGGCCATCAGGAAGTTGGCGGTCAGCATGCCAATGTCAAAGCCCATCGGGGCATATTGGACAAATTCGGGGTCAATCACCCGGCTGTCGCTATCGGTCGACATGATCGACCCGGAATGCAGGTCCCCATGCACCATGGTTTCGGTGTTGGAGGCAAATTTCATCAGCATGCGCTGGGCGCGGGCTTTCAGCTCGGCATTGCCTCGCAGCTGCGCCACCACCGGGTCAAGACCATCGGTATGGTGGTTCATTTCCGCGTCATAATAGGGATCGGTGAAGACCAGAGCCTCGGTGATGGCGGGGATTTCAATATTACCGGCAAAGAGGCCGACATCGGCTTTCTTGTCCGCAGACTTCATTGACAATTCGGATCCGCGGAAGGCCGTACGGGCACAGAAATTACCAAGGAAAGTGGCAAGACCCTCAACCCTTTCACCCCTGATCAGTTTGTGGCGCAGAATTAGGTGCGGCTTGATGAATTCCATCGCGATCAGGGCGTTGGTTTCATCGAAATGGAACACTTCGGGTACCGAGCCGGGGTCACGGGCTTCCTGACGGATCAGCGCGTGATATTCGAAAAAGGCCCGGTAAAGCGGCAAGGGCCAGCTGTCGCCGACAAGGCGGACATAGGGCAGGGCCTGCTTGACGATGATGGTCTCGATTTCCCCATCCACAATGAAGACGAGGTTGAGGTTTCCGTCGCCCACTTCACGGACCTTCCAGGCGCTCTGGTCACCACCGAGTCGGTCGGCAATGGCAGCTACGCCGGCGAGGTAACCGGGCAGGCTTTCGGTTGAAAATGGTGTGTATTGACTATGTTCAGACATGGCTTTGTTCCTCCCATGGTGGCTTCACACTGACATCAAATTATTCAAACGTCAAGTGGGTTGACAAATGAATAATCTGTGCTGATAATCGCTCGTGGAAGCTACGCCGCACTGGTCGGCGCAGGGAGGAATAATTGAGTGAAGCAGCGCTGAAAGTGACAGGGCTGCGCAAGTCATTCGGCCAAAACCGAGTGCTGCGCGGGCTTGACATGGAGCTATATCCCGGGACCGTTACCGTGCTGATGGGCGCGAACGGGGCGGGCAAATCGACACTCGTCAAAGTCATCTGCGGCTATCACGGCGCCGATGAGGGAGCGATGGAACTTGAAGGCTCTGCCTTTGAGCCGGAGGATGCCGCTGACGCCATTGCCAAGGGCGTGGTGACGGTGCATCAATCCATCGATGACGGGGTCATTCCAGATCTAGATGTGGCCAACAATCTGTTGCTCGACCGGCTCGCCCGATCGGATGCGGGTCTGTTCGTGCGTGAACGCCCAATGCGTGCGGAAGCCGAGCGCGTGGCAGCCGGTATGGGGCTGTCGATGGATGTCCGCACCCGGGTATCCGACCTCGGGGTTGCTGATCGCCAGATGATCGCCATTGCACGGGCCATGGCGCGCGCACCGAAATTGCTGATCCTTGATGAGCCGACATCGTCACTCTCCGCATCAGAAGCAGATCGCCTGTTTGCGCTCATTGACCGGTTGCGGGATCAGGGTGTGACCATTCTGTATATCTCCCACCGCATGTCAGACATCCGCCGGATTGCCGATCGGATCATCTGTATGCGGGATGGCAAGATTTCCGGCCTGTTTGAAGGGCCGACGCTTGATTACAAGGGTGCGGTCACCGCGATGCTTGGTCGTCAGATGAGCGAAGCGGCGATTGACCCAATGGCGGCAGGGGACCCGATTTTAGAGATCAATGATCTCACCCTGCTTGAGCATGGCGGCAAGGTCAGTCTGAGTGCTGGCGACGGCGAAGTGGTTGCCATCACCGGCCTGCTTGGCAGTGGCAAGTCAAAGCTCGGGGAAATCATTTTCGGTCTCGACCAGTCGCCGACAGGCTCGATGAAAATCGATGGCAAGGCCTATGCGCCGAACAATGCCAAGGATGCTGTGCGCGGAGGCGTCTATATGTCGCCGAAAGACCGGGCAACCAATGCGGTCATTCCCGACTTCGACATTGCCGACAATATGACCCTGCCGTTCCTTGGCGCCTTCAGTCGCCTGTCCCTGCTCAGTGGCAAACGCCAGCGCAGGGCAGCGGACGCGATGATCAGCCAGATCGGCGTTGTCTGTCAGGGCAATGGGGACGGGATCAATACCCTGTCGGGCGGCAACCAGCAAAAAGTGATGATTGGGCGCTGGTTGCTTGAGCCATGCCGGGTTCTGCTGCTCGACGAGCCTTTCCAAGGGGTCGATATCGGCGCCCGAAGGGACATTGGCCAGCATATCCGGGCCACAGCCAAGGGGCGGGCGACCATCGTCTTCGTCTCCGAAATCGACGAAGCTCTGGAGATCGCCGATCGGGTGATCGTGCTCCATGAGGGCGCCGTCGTCGGCGAACATCGCAACAGCAATATCGATATGACCGCCCTGGTTGGCCAGGTGTCCGGTCAAGGTGCAACCAACCAAGCGGCCGAATAGTTATGCAAAACGACAAAATCATCAACTTTGCCATCAAATACGGCTTTCTGATCCTGCTGGTGGGCCTCGTCATTTACTTCTCTGTTGCGGCCTCCGGCTTCGCCTCGCCACGCTCTGCTGTGTTCGTTCTTCAGTCGGTGGCGATCACTGGCATCCTTGCGCTGGGTGTCACCTGTACGCTCGTGGTTGACGGGTTCGATCTGTCGATTGGCGCGGTCGCTACCTCGGCACTGATGCTGTCAGCCTATTCGATGGTTATCCTTGAACAGTCTGCCTTTGTGGCGGTGATGCTGTGTCTGCTGATGGGCGCTCTGGTCGGTTTGGTCAATGGCATTCTGATCGTGAAATTCCGCGTGCCGGATCTGCTGGCAACCCTTGGCATGATGTTCCTGCTGATCGGTCTGCAACGCATTCCGACGCAGGGCAACTCAATTGCCACGGGCATGAGCCTGCCAGATGGCTCTCAGGCAACCGGTGTCTTCTCGCAGGCCTTCCTGTGGCTTGGCCGTCATCGCTTTGATCTGGTGATGGAACGCCTTGTGCCGGTGCCTGTTCTGATCTTCATCATCATTGCCTTCGGCATCTGGGTGTTCCTGGCGCTGACCCGTCATGGCCGTCTGATGTATGCCATCGGGTCTAATGAGCGTGCCGCCGGTCTCGTCGGTACCCCGGTCAACAAATACAAGGTCGTTGCCTATATGGTCTCCGGCGTCATGGCTTCTGTCGGTGGCATTCTGCTGGCGGCCCGCCTCGGGCGCGGGGATATCGCATCAGGCAACAATCTGCTGCTCGACAGTGTGGCCGCTGCCCTCATCGGCTTTGCCGTGCTGGGCGCTGCCCGTCCGAATGCGTTCGGGACGGCCATCGGAGCGCTGTTTGTCGGTATTCTTTTGCAGGGCATGACCATGCTCAACGCCCCTTACTACACACAGGATTTCGTCAAGGGCGCTGTCCTTGTCGTTGCTCTTGTCTTCACTTTCTACCTGTCCTCGCGTCGCGGGTCAGGCGGGAAAGCCTAAAATTTCGACGGGCCGATCTCTTGTCGGCCCATCGATCCAGTCATGAGTGCGGCTCTGATTATCAACGGGAGGAGCCGGGCTCGCCATGAAGTCTCATAGTTTGGGAGGATCTAACATGTTGAGACGTGAATTTATGAAACTGGCCTGCGCCACTTCGCTCGCTTTCGGGGCGTTTGGTGTCACGGCTGCCGCTGCGGCCGATATGCCAAAGCCATTTGACAAGCCCGAAGATGTCACCATCGCTCTGGTGCGCTATCTCTCCACCGGTGACTTCTTCCAAGCCTATCTTTCCGGCGTGGAAAAACAGTCGGCAGCCCTTGGGGTCAATCTGCGCATTTTCGACAGCCGTCAGGATGCAGCCCTGCAGGCCGATATGGTTGATCAGGCCATTGCTCTGGGTGTTGACGGCATCGTCATCCAGCATGGTCTGACCGAATCCATGAAGGAAGCTGCCCAGCGGGCGGTGGAAGCTGGCATCAAGGTCGTGGCCTTCGACGTCAATGTTGAGAATAAAGCCATCCCGCAGGTCGAGCAGTCCGACTATCTGCTCGGCAAACTGGCTCTGGAACAGGCTATGAAGGATAATGGCAATTCCTTCACTGCTGGCTATGTCTATGTGCCGGGTATCGCACCGCTTGACCGTCGTCATGTGGCTTGGGAAGAAGTGAAGAAGGCCAATCCGGGCATCAAGGAAGCCGCCATGTTCGGCACCCTCGACAACCCGATTGCCAACTCGGTGGCCAACCAGGCCCGTGCCGTGCTGCAGGCCAATCCAACCATCAATGTGGTCTTCGCTCCTTATGACGCCTTTGCCAAGGGCGTGAAGATTGCCGTCGATGAAGCTGGTCTGAATGAGGATATCAAGATTTATTCTGCTGATGTCTCGACTGCTGATATTTCGGCAATGCGCGAACCGAATTCAGCTTGGGCCGCAACGGTTGCAACCAACCCCGCCGTGGTTGGTGAAGTGTCCGTGCGCACCCTTGCCCTGATGCTGGCAGGTACCAATCCGGGCGAACAGGTCGTGGTTCCACCAACCCTGATCACCCAGACCTTCCTGAATGACAATGACATCAAGAACATGGACGAGCTTGGCCAGAAAATGCCGCAGTTTGCCCATGCTGACGTGGCAATGGCTCCTTGGATGCCTGTGCCTAAGCGGTAACCCCCGCAGAGCGCCCGGCTGGTTCCCCGGAAAAAGCCATGCCGGGCGCTTTCCTTTCCAAGGCTATGCCCACCCGAATTCTGACAGACGACACGGAGTATTGAGATGTTGATTGGAATTGATGGTCGCATGACCCCGGAGCTGCTGCATTGTCTGGCACGGATGGGACATGGCGATGAAATTGTTGTTGCGGATGCCAATTTCCCGGCAAATTCCACCGCTGAGCATTGCAATGTTAAAGAGGCCATCCAGCTGCCCGGTCTTGATGCACCAGCAACGATCGAACTGATCACGCAATTGATGCCGCTTGAAGGCTTTGCCGACTATTCCGCGCTTCGGATGGAAATTGACGGTGAGCCAGAGACCCTTGGCGAAGTGCATAGTGAAGGCTTTGCGGTGATGGAGTCACGCCTGCCAGAAACGGGATCGCTCTCCAGTCTTGAGCGGCAAGACTTTTATGTACAGGCCAAACGCGCCTTTGCCGTGGTGCGCACCACCGAAGCGCGGCCCTTCGGCTGCTTCATTCTGCGTAAGGGTGTCGTTTTTTAAGGCACCATCTTCAAAGACATTGCTTTTTTAAAGGACTGACCTGCCCCACAGGCCAGTCCAAATGACTTGTTCCCAGTCTCCCAAGATAGGCAGCCCCTTTATCAGCATGAAGTGGCTTGACGATGAGGTATTCACATGCGCAATGAAAAGAGGACGGAGGACGTTGCTCTCGGCATTCGCCGTCGCGTTTTCGAGCACACGATCCGCAACAATGGCGGCTATCTGAGCCAAGCCTGTTCAGCCGCCGAGCAATTGGCATGGCTCTATAATGAGCAGCTCAATTTGGGCGCGCCGACCTTGCCTGCGATCCCCAAGCCGTTTGAAGGTGTGCCATCACCCAACAACCCGAATTATCACACCGGGGCAGGCTATAACGGCCCGGCAACGCCGGACTTTGACCGTCTGTTCATCGCGCCTGCCCATTATGCGCTGGTTGCCTATGCGACCCTGATCGAAGTGGGCCGGATGGATGAAGCGGGTCTGAAAATGTTCAATCAGGATGGCTCGTCGGTCGAGATGATCGGGGCGGAGCATTCGCCCGGCATGGAAGTGCATAACGGTACCCTCGGCATCGGGCTTTCCACCGCCGCAGGCCTTGCCTATGGCCGTCGCCTGAAAGGCGATAAAGGCAAGACATGGGTCTTCATGTCGGACGGGGAAGTGCAGGAGGGCCAAACGTGGGAAGCCATTCAGGCCGCTCGCTTCCATGGCATCGACAGCCTTCATGCCATCATGGATGTCAATGATCAGCAATGCGACGGGGCGATGGATTCGGTGATGGAAGTCGGCGACATTCGCCGCAAGATGATTGAGTTCGGTGCTGCCTGCATTGAGATTGACGGCCATGATCTCGACGCCATGCGGCAGGCAGTGAATGAACCCCATGAAGGGCGTCCCTTGATCATTCTGGCCCGGACGTCTCCGTTCAAGAGCATGCAAATTCTGGAAGAGCGCTTCCCGCGTCTGCATTATGTCCGCTTCAAATCCGAAGATGAACGCGCCCGCTTCAACACATCGATTGCCGAAGATCTCGGTGTCGATCCTGTTGATTATGCGCATTAAGGAGGCCCGAAATGGTTGAAATGGTAAACCGCCCCTATGCTACGGCCTTCGAAAAATTCGCCGCTGGCAATCCTGATATTCTCTGCCTGTCTGCCGATCTGACTTCGTCCTGCGAGATTGACGGGTTCCGTGATCGGCATCCGGACCAGTTCATCTCGATGGGGATGGCCGAGCAGAATATGCTCAGCTTTGCCGGTGGTCTGGGGTTGGCTGGCTTCCGGCCCTTCATTCACACTTTCGGCGTCTTCATGTATCGCCGCCCTTACGATCAGCTGATGGCCTCGATCGCTTATCCGCGCCGCAAGGTGCGGCTGATGGGCTTCTTGCCCGGGGTCACCACGCCCGGCGGCATGACCCACCAGTCGATTGAAGATATCAGCGTTATGCGGTCGATCCCGAATATGACGATCCTTGAAACCGGGGACGCGACCGAGGTGGAATCGATCTGCGAAGCGGCAGACAGCATTGACGGGCCGGTCTGGTGCCGGGTGTTGCGCGGCTCTGTGCCGCGGCTGTTTGATACGCCGATCAAGGTGGGCGAGATGCGCGAATTGTCCGCTGGCGATGACATTCTGGTTGTCACCTCTGGCATTTGCACCGAAGAGGCTCTGCGGGCTCGCTCGGCGCTGGCCAAGGCTGGTCTGTCGATCCGCCATTTGCATCTGCACACGATCAAGCCGTTCGATGCCAAGACTTTGCTCGACCATATCGGCTCGGTCAAGCATGGGGTGATCACGTTGGAGAACCATGTCACCGAAGGTGGTGTTGGCTCGCTGGTGGCGGAGACCATGGCGGATGCAGGCGTCGGCAAGCGGCTCATTCGTTTGGGGCTTAAGGATACCTATGCTCACGGCGGTTCGCGGCCTTATTTGATGCGTTATTATGGTCTGGATGCGGTGGCTCTGGTCAAGGGCATCGAGGATCTGATGGGCCAGCAATTCGGTATTTCCGAGGATGATTTGGATACCGCCCGCGTCGAGGATGTGCATTCGCTGGTCAAGGCGGAGGCGCTCTGATGGATCGCTTCGTCGTCACCTATCGGATTTTTGCCGAGGATCAGGCCGACGCGGAGGACCGCGCGGCCAACATCGCTCTGGAAGATACCGTCGAGATCCCGCGTGATGTGGTGCCGTCAGGCTATGTGGAAGATGTGGTGCTGGGGCGCGTGGAAAGCGTCGAGCAGGTTACGGATCGCACATGGCATGGACGGGTCGCCTATCATATTGACGCGGTGGGGCGGGAATTTCCGCAATTTCTCAATGTGGTTCTGGGCAATGCCTCGATCCTCAAGGGCGTCAAGGCCATTGCCATTGAGACCAATGAGGATGTGCGGGATCGCTTTCCCGGTGCGCAATATGGCGTCGAGGGTCTAAGAGCCCTGACCGGGCGCAAAAGCGGGGGCTATGTCTGTCCGGTGATCAAACCGCAAGGGTCCTCGGCGGAGCGGCTGGCGCATTTGTGCTATTTGACCGCAAGGGCGGGGGCTGACATTGTCAAAGAAGATCATGGCCTGTGCAATCAGGACGCCGCCCCCTTCCGGCTGCGGGTCAAACTGGCGGCCGCCGCGGTCAACCGGGCCAATGCGGAGCGGGCAGAAGAGGGGGAGACCACCAAATCCCTTTATTTTGCCAGTATTGGTGGCCATGGGGATCAGGTGCGCGAGCTGGCCTATTATGCCCAAGAGGTCGGGGCGCATGGTGTGTTGCTCATTCCGGGGCTGCTGGGCTTTGACGCAATGAACCGGCTGGCGCAGGATCCGGACTTCAATCTACCGATCATGGCCCATCCGAGCCATCTGGGGCCATATGTCCTGTCAGAAGATACCGGCTATGGTCATGGCATGCTGTTTGGCGATCTGATGCGTTTGGCGGGGGCTGATATTTCGGTGTTCCCCAACCATGGTGGGCGCTTTGGTTTCTCGGTGGAGGAATGCGAGGCGATTGTGGCCAGTTGCCGGTCCAAGGATGGTCCGGGGCGGGCGATCCTGCCAAGCCCTGGTGGCGGCATGAGCCTTGATCGTCTTGCGGACATGAAAAAACTCTATGGCGAGGATTGCGTCTATTTGCTGGGCGGCAGTCTGTTGCGTTTTGGTGAGCAGATTGGCGATGCCATTCGCCAGATGCGGGCAGCACTCGACAGCTGAGTGCGATAAGCGGGAAGAAAAGGCGGTGCACACCCTTCTTTGAGGGGGCGTCGCCTTTTTTGTGCCTGATGCTCAGTGCGGGCTTTGGTCTGGATGGGCTGCAGCAAAGGCCGGGATGGTGGCAAGATTGGCTTCGATGCGGCTGATTTTTGGCAGGGCGTCGAGTGAGACGCCCCAGCGATGGGCATTGTATAGCTGCGGCATCAGGCAAATGTCGGCAAGCGACAGGTGGTCACCATAACAACAATCGCCCCCCTTCAGCATCGCTTCAAAGGCCTCTAGGGCAGGGGCAATATGGGCCTGCATCCAGCCTTCCATCGTGAGGCTGCCATTGGACTGGCCAACCGCATATTTGGCGACGCGCAAATTGCAGACCGGATGAAGATCCATGGCGATGGCATAGGCCAATGCCCGCGCCTTGGCACGACCGACTGGCTCGTCCGGCAACAGGGAAAGCGAGCGGGTCTCGTTGAGATATTCGATGATCGCCATCGACTGGGTGAAGCTCTGACCATCAATCTCCAAGACAGGCACCAGTCCTTGCGGGTTGCGGGCCAGATGGGCTTGAGTGCTTTGCTCGCCTTCAACCAGATTGATCAGGTTTGATTGCCATTCAAGGCCCGCAAGACCGAGGGTGATGCGGACGCGATAGCTGGCTGTCGAGCGCCAATAATCATGCAGGGTGATCATGACACATCGTCTCCGATGATCTTGTCGAGACCAGCCTCAAAAC
This sequence comes from Cohaesibacter intestini, assembly GCF_003324485.1. NCBI lineage: Bacteria > Pseudomonadati > Pseudomonadota > Alphaproteobacteria > Hyphomicrobiales > Cohaesibacteraceae > Cohaesibacter > Cohaesibacter intestini. The sequence continues at coordinate 373,676 of NZ_QODK01000004.1, forward strand.
CGGCAAAGGTCGCCCCGAGGCGTTTCTCAACTTCCTGCTGGAAGGCTTGGGCGATGGGCAGCAACTCGGTCATCAGAGCATGGCCTTCGGGGGTCATGCAGAGATGGATCAGGCGCCGGTCCTGTGCGTTGATCCGCTTTGTCACAAAGCCACGTTCCTCGAGTCGGCTGGCCGCTCGGCTGACTTTGGACTTCTCCATACCGACGCGCGCTTCTATGTCGCGCACTGATGCACCCCCCGCATGGGCGACATGAACAATCACCCGCCATTCGGGAATCGAGATGCCGAACCGTTCCTTGTACTGCTTTGCCAATTCTTCGCTAAGTGTTTGGGCAGCAACAGCTAATCGGTAGGGTGTGTAGCCCATCAGATCAAAGTCGGGTAACGGTGGGAGCGTCTCGTCCGCCATGGATTCATCCTTTCAAGTTGGCGATATTACGCCGGGCTTTTTTCCAAATTGCAAGTATTTTCGTTGCATTCGCAACAATTTCTTCTTGACAACGTTGCAGGTGCAACGAAATACTGGGGCCAATAGAGCTACGGGAAAACCCGCAAGCAAAAAAGAGGCGAGGGGAGGAAGGGTCATGGCGGATTTCGCATTGCCCGACAACATGGTGCGTGCAAGCGACGCGACCGGCATGCATGTGGGTTACATGCCCGGATTTGGCAATGATTTCGAGACCGAAGCTTTGCCCGGTGCCTTGCCTCAGGGACAAAATTCCCCCCAGAAATGCAATTACGGCCTTTATGCGGAGCAATTGTCCGGTACTGCCTTCACCGCACCGCGCGGTCAGAATGAGCGGACATGGTGCTATCGCATTCGTCCCTCGGTGAAACATGCGGGCCGTTTTGCACGGGTCGATGTGCCATATTGGAAAAGCGCCCCCCATGTCACGACAGACAAAGACAATGGTGGCAACGACATCGTGTCGTTGGGTCAGTATCGCTGGGACCCGGTGCCCCATTCCGACGAACCGCTGACATGGATCACCGGCATGCGGACCATGACCACGGCGGGGGACGTCAACACGCAGGTCGGCATGGCGTCGCATATCTATCTGGTCAATCGCTCGATGGTGGATGAATATTTCTATTCCGCCGATTCCGAATTGCTGGTGGTGCCACAGGAAGGGCGCCTGCGCTTTTGCACCGAGCTTGGCATTATCGATCTCGAGCCGAAGGAAATCGCCATTCTGCCGCGCGGGCTGGTCTACCGGGTCGAGGTGCTGGAAGGGCCGTGTCGGGGCTTTGTCTGTGAAAATTATGGCCAGAAATTCGACCTGCCAGATCGCGGGCCGATCGGGGCGAATTGTCTTGCCAATCCGCGCGACTTCAAATGCCCGGTTGCGGCATTCGAAGACAGGGATGCCAAAAGCCGGGTGGTGATCAAATGGTGTGGTCAGTTCCACGAAACTTTTATCGATCATTCGCCGCTGGATGTGGTGGCATGGCACGGCAATTACTGCGCCTATAAATATGACCTGCGCACCTACAGTCCGGTGGGCGCGATCCTGTTTGACCATCCCGATCCGTCAATCTTCACGGTGCTGACGGCACCGTCGGGCCAGCCGGGAACGGCCAATATCGATTTTGTGCTGTTCCGCGAGCGCTGGCTGGTGGCAGAAAATACCTTCCGTCCGCCTTGGTATCACAAGAATCTGATGTCCGAGTTGATGGGCAATATCTATGGCATTTATGACGCCAAGCCAGAAGGCTTCGTGCCCGGCGGGATGAGCCTGCATAATTGCATGTTGCCTCATGGGCCGGATCTCAATGCCTTCAATCACGGGTCAAACGAGCCGATGGAGCCAGCTTTCCTCGACAAAACCATGTCCTTCATGTTCGAAACCCGCTTCCCGCAACATTTGACCGCATTTGCAGCCAGCGAGGCGCCGATGCAGGATACCTATATCGATTGCTGGACGAGCCTTGAGAAGAAATTCGACGGCACGCCCGGAGAGAAATAGATATCTGGCGTTTTGAGCAAACGCGAGTGCGGTTGAAAAGGAGATGGCGATGACAAATAGCGTGACCCTGTTGGGGACCAAAGGTGGCCCGGCCATTCGTCCCGGCACGCCGATGCCGACATCGATGCTGGTCGAGATGGATGGTCAGCGGCTTTTGGTCGATGCAGGGCTTGGGGTAACGCGTGGTCTTTGCGATGCGGGTGTCGCTCTGACCGAGCTTGATGGCATTCTCATCACCCACTTGCATTCGGATCATTATCTGGAACTGGGGCCGCTGCTGCATACGGCTTGGACAGCGGGGCTCAAGAAGCCTCTCACTGTCTGGGGGCCTGACGGGCTTGCGCACTATTGGGAGAAATTTCTCGACAGTATGGCGTTTGATATCGAATTGCGGGTGCGTGACGAAGGACGACCCAATTTGGCCAGCCTGGTGACGATCGAACGCCTTGCGCAAGGTTGCTTCTCTTTCAATGGTCTGTTGATTGAAACGATGCTGAATGTTCATCCGCCGATTGAGGAAAGCTACGCGTTAAAAATAACGGGCTCGCACCATCGGGTGGTGTTGTCTGGCGATACCGCACCGATGGAGGCGATGGTGACCTTTGCAAAGGGGGCGGATTTGTTGGTGCATGAAGCCATGCTGACGGCGGGGATTGAAGCGCTCTGTGCCCGCGTCGGCAATGGCGATGACCGGCTGCGCATTCATCTGGAGCGCTCCCACAGTGCAGCCGGTGAGGTGGCAAAAATCGCTGCTACCGCAGAGGTCAAGCGATTGGCCCTCAATCATCTTATTCCCTCGGATGACCCGGATTTCGGGCCTGAGGATTGGAAGTGTGAAGTGTCCGCCCATTGGAACGGTCCTTGGGATTTGGGCGTCGACAATATGAGGATAGAGTTGGAATGAGTGACAAGCTTTTGACAAGCTGGCTGGAAAGCGCCAATGGCGATACGGATTTCCCGATTCAAAATCTGCCCTATGGGGTGTTTGATGATGGCAAGGGGCCTCGGGTCGGGGTGGCCATTGGCGACCAGATCATCGATGTCACGGCGATTGATCATGGACAGGATGCTGCCCTGTTTGCGGTGCCTGCGTGGAACTTGTTTATGGCGGCTGGCAGCGACGTCTGGTCATCTTTTCGGGCACGGCTGACCTCGCTATTGTCAGAGGAAAGCCACCGGGCGGCGATTGAACCGCATCTGGTGCCACAGGCCGATGCAAGGATGCTGCTGCCGTTCATTGTCGCGGAATATACCGATTTTTATGCGGCAAAAAACCATGCCTTCAATGTCGGGTCCATGTTCCGAGGGCCGGAAAATGCCCTGCCGCCCAACTGGCTGTCGATCCCCATCGGTTACAATGGTCGTGCCTCGTCAGTGGTCGTCTCGGGTACCGATGTCACCCGTCCGTGGGGGCAGGTGAAGGGGCCCAATGACGATCTTCCGCGCTTTGCCAAGTGCGCCCGCTTTGACCTTGAGTTGGAAATGGGGGCGATTGTCGGCACGCCGTCCAACGGCATGGTGTCGGTTGCCGAGGCCGATGAGATGATCTTTGGCTATGTGCTGCTCAATGACTGGTCGGCACGGGACATTCAGGCGTGGGAATATCAGCCGCTTGGGCCGTTTCAATCCAAGGCGACGGCAACAACGATCAGCCCGTGGATTGTACCCAAGGCGGCATTGGAGCCGTTCCGCACCTCGACACCAGAACGAGAGAGGGACTTGCTGCCTTATCTCAGCGAACCCGGTCCGATGCTTTATGACATCGAGCTGGAGGTCGGGCTGGCACCTGAGGGTAAGGCAGAAAGCATCATTTCGCGGACCAACTATTCCCAGATGTATTACTCGGCGGCGCAGCAATTGGCCCATCACACTTCATCGGGATGTGTGATGCGCACAGGCGACATGTTGGGGTCTGGGACCATTTCTGGAGAGAGCAAAGAATCGCGCGGATCGCTTCTGGAGCTGAGCTGGGGTGGCAAGGAGCCTTTGAAATTGGCGAGCGGTGACGAACGCAGCTTTCTGGAAGATGGCGACGTGCTGACCTTGCGCGGTGCCGCCAAGGGGGATGGTTACCGCGTCGGATTTGGCGAATGCACGGGCAAGGTGTTGCCTGCGATTGATCTGCCTGATTGGGCACAGGACTAAGGAAAGACACAATGGCAAAGGCGTTTGCTTCCCAAGGGGACATGGAAGAGAAGAAAATCAGCTTCACCCAAGTGGGCGAGGGGCTTTATGCCTTCACCGCAGAAGGGGACCCCAATACCGGGGTGATCATCGGCGATGACAGCGTGATGATTGTCGAGGCGCAAGCCACACCGCGTCTGGCACGCAAGGTGATCGAGTGTGTTCGCTCGGTGACCGATAAGCCGATTTCCCATCTGGTGCTGACTCACTATCACGCGGTGCGCGTGCTGGGGGCGTCTGCCTACGGGGCACGGGAAATCATTATGTCGGATGTGGCCGGGGCCATGGTTGAAGAACGCGGTCAGGAAGACTGGGACAGTGAGTTTGGCCGTTTCCCACGGCTGTTTGAAGGGCATGAGGAAATTCCGGGGCTGACCCGTCCAACCACCACCTTTTCTGACAGCATGACGGTCTATCTGGGCAAGCGCCGGGTTGACATCATGAAACTGGGGCGAGCCCATACCGCAGGTGATGCGGTGATCTGGGTGCCGGATCAGGAGGTCATGTTCACTGGCGATATCGTTGAATATCACTCGGCCTGCTATTGCGGCGATGGGCATTTTCAGGACTGGCCGCAGACGCTTGCCAATATCGCAAGCTTTGAGCCACAGGCCATTGCGCCGGGACGCGGCGATGCCCTGATTGGCGAGGAGATGGTGTCCGCCGCGATTGCCAACACAGCCGACTTTATCGAAAGCACCTACAAGCCTGTGGCCCGTGTTGTGGCGCGGGGTGGCAGCCTGAAAGAGGCATGGGACGCGGTGCGCGCGGCCTGTGACGAGAAATTCGGCTCCTATGCGATCTATGAGCATTGTCTGCCCTTCAATGTCGCACGTGCCTATGACGAGGCGCGCGGTATTGATACGCCGCGTGTCTGGACCGCCGAGCGCGATGTTGCCATGTGGAACGATTTGCAGGGCTGAACCCGCACAAATAACAGGCCAAAACTGCCTGCACGAACCATCCCGGCGGGGGCAAGGAGAGGACATCTCTGCCGGGTTCACCAACACCATCTGGCCGTTCAGGCCGTTATCTTCTGGGAGGAACATCATGAAATTGGTAAAAGCTGCGCTGATGGGCGCATTGCTCAGCGTATCGGGGCCATTGACAGCCATGGCACAGGATCTGGTCCTGTCCAGCTGGTTGCCGCCACGCCATCCGGTGGTCATCAATGCCATCAAGCCCTGGGCCAAGCAGGTGAAAGAGGTCACCGAAGGACGCGTCAATGTGCGGGTTCTGGCCAAACCGCTCGGCTCGCCACCCGCCCATTTTGACATGGCACGCGATGGCGTTGCCGACATCACTTACGGTCTGCATTCCTTCACCAAGGATGACCGCTTCAAGAAGGCTCGGATCGGTCAGTTTTCCTTCCTTGGGGACGATGCGGTCAAAAGCTCTGAAGCCTTTTGGACCGTCTATAACGACAAGCTTGATGCCCGTGAAGAGCATAAGGGCACCCATCTGCTTGGCCTCTTCATGCACGGCCCGGGTCTGTTCCACAACAACAAGACCGCGATCAACAAACTTGAAGATTTCTCTGGCCTCAAAATCCGGGTGCCCGGTGGCTATATTCCCGATCTGCTGAAGGGTTATGGCGTCGAGCCGGTCTTCATGTCGTCTGGCGAGATCTATGAAAAGCTGTCGCGTGGTGTGGTTGACGGGGTGACCATTACCTATGAAGCCATCACCTCCTTCAAACTGACCGACTATGTCACCAACACCACCATCTTCCCGGGCGGTCTTTACAACACCACCTGGTTCCTGGTGATGAATGAGGACAAGTGGAATGGCATTTCCGAAGCCGACCGCAAGGCCATTGAAGGCATTTCCGGTATGGCCTTTGCTGATCTGGTGGGCAAAGCATGGAATGATGCCGACGCCAAAGCCATTGGGGCGATGGAGAAAGCAGGCATCAAGATCGCGCCTGCGCCAGATGCGGTGGTGGATTCCGTCCGCGCACGGGCAGCCGAGCTTGAAGGGGCATGGGCCGACAGCCTTGGGGGCGACTATGATGGCCGTGCCGCGCTTGAAGCCTTTCGTGCGATGACGGGCGTTGGCAAATGATTGGCAAGGCGAAACTCTTCCTTGAAGGGATCGCCGCACTTCTGGTGACGGGGCTTGTCCTCGTCACCTGTGTCGATGTGGTCGGGCGCTATGCCTTCAATGCACCCCTTGGCGGTGCTTTCGAGCTGACGCAGGTCTGTCTTGCGGCTCTGGTTTTTGTCGCTCTGCCGCTGACGACCTTGCATGGGGGGCATGTGGAGGTCGATCTTCTGTTGCCTTTCCTGCCCTATAAACTGCGCCATGCGCTCGGGCGTGTTGGTGGTGCGGTCATGGGGCTGATTTTTGTCTATTTTGCCTATCGTCTGGTGATCATGGCCGAGGATCAGTTTACGGCGGGCACCCGGACGGCCGGGCTTGGCATTTCCTATTGGTGGCTTGCTGCTCTTGGTGGTTTGAGCTGTTTTGCGTCGGGTATTCTGGCGATTGTCCGGAGGCAAGGATGACCATTTCTCTTATCGCCTTTGCCATCCTTCTGGTTCTGGTCTTTCTGCGTGTTCCCATCGCCTTTGCCATGGCCTTGGTCGGTGGCGGCGGCTTTGCCTATATGCGCGGCATGGAAGCGGCTGGCGCCATGGTCGGCAATGCAGTGTTCGAAACCGGGTTTAGCTATTCCCTGTCCGTCGTGCCGTTGTTCATCTTCATGGGCAATGTGTTGGCCGGATCGGGCATTGCGCAGGGATTGTTTAGCGGGGCTGACCGGATCTTTGGCCGGATGAAGGGTGGCCTTGCCATGGCAACCATCTTTTCGTGTGGCGGATTTTCTGCCGTTTGCGGCTCATCACTGGCGACTGCAGCCACGATGTCGAAGGTGGCGATGCCCTCGATGCGCAAATATGGCTATCATGACAGCCTTGCCACCGGATCGATTGCGGCGGGGGGCACGCTTGGTATCCTTATTCCACCGTCAGTCATTCTGATCATCTTCGGCCTTCTGACCGAAAGCGACATTGGCAAGCTGTTCATTGCCGGGATCATTCCCGGACTGCTGGGTGTATTGCTCTATCTGGCGGCGGTGATGGTGGCAGTGCGCTTTCAGCCCGATCTGGCCCCGGACGTCACCGAACCGCACCCGATTTCGCGCAAGGACATGGTTGGTGTGCTGGCAACCGTTGGCTTGTTCGTCTTCATCATGGTGGGGATCTATGGCGGTTTCTTCACGCCGATTGAAGCGGCCGGAATGGGCGCTGCCATGTCGGTTGTGATTGCCGCTCTGGTCGGTGGCTTTTCGCTCAAGGGGCTCGGGAGTGCTTTGGTGGATGCCGCCAAGGCCTCGGCCATGATCTTCGCCATCATCATTGGCGCAGAGATCTTTGGCAATTTCGTCACTTTTGCCGGGCTGCCCGATGAGCTGGGCGATATGGTCTATGATCTGGGACTGAATGCCTGGATGGTGATTTTCATCATCGTGGTGATCTATTTGCTGCTTGGCACGGTGCTCGAAAGCCTGTCGATGATCCTGCTGACGGTGCCGGTCTTCTATCCATTGCTCTATACGCTTGATTTCGGCACGGGTGTTCTGGCCGATCCCGAGATGGCGTTGATCTGGTTTGCGGTGATTGTGGTCGTGGCGACCGAGATCTCGCTGATCACCCCGCCGGTGGGGATGAATATCTTTGTCCTGCGCTCGGTGCTGCCAGAAGTGCCATTGAAGACCATGTTCAAGGGCATTTTCTGGTTCTGGGTGGCGGATATCGTGCGGATCACGTTGATCGTGCTGTTCCCGAGCATATCGCTCTATTTGCTGTCCTGACGATCCAAATGGAAAAGCCGGCAGATGCCGGCTTTTTTATGTCTCGCCGTTTTCCTGCGCCCTGATGGCACGGATCAGGCTTTCGATGCCTTGACTGAGTGCAGCTCTGTCTTCGGTTGGCATGGCTGAGAGGATTTGTTCGGCCTGAGCGTCGATCTTGGGCTTGATCTCGTCAAACAAAGCGGTGCCCGCCTTGGTGATGCGGAAGTCACGCAGGCGGCGATCTTTTTTCGAGATGGCGCGGGTGATCAGCTTTTTATCTTCGAGCCGTTGAGAGGCACGACTGACCTGCACCTTGTCGAGGGTGGTGCGGCGGCTCAGTTCTTGCGAATCCAGCTTTCCCGCCTTTGCCAGCAGATAAAGCAAGCGCCATTCTTCGCGTGACAGGCCATAGGTCTGGCCATAGACGCTGGAAATGTTGCGCGAAAAGCCTTCAGCCGCAATGGCCATGCGATAGGGAAAGAAAGAGTCTAGGTCCATGGATCATCCTTTTTGTTACATTTGACATCATTGCAAATGCAACGACTTGATTTTTGTCAAATTCAAGACTATGTTTGTCTGATATTTGTTGCAATTGCAACGATAATGGGAGGAATAATCATGTCAAATGTCGCGCTGAAGCTCGACCAGATCCATCATGTGGCCTATCGCTGCAAGGATGCCAAACAAACTGTTGAATTCTACACCAAGATGCTCAACATGGATTTTATTCTGGCGATTGCCGAAGACCGCGTGCCTTCGACCCATGAGCCGGACCCCTATATGCATCTGTTTCTTGATGCGGGCATGGGCAATGTGCTGGCTTTCTTCGAGCTGCCAACCAAGCCGGAAATGGGGCGGGATGAGAATACCCCGGTCTGGGTTCAGCATATTGCTTTCAAGGTCAAGGATCGCGACACGCTGATCGCTTTCAAGGAGCATCTGGAAGCCAATGGCGTGGATGTGCTTGGGGTGACGGATCATTCGATTTTCCATTCAATCTATTTCTTTGACCCCAATGGCCATCGGGTTGAACTGGCCTGTCCTGACCCGCAGGAAGAAGCGCTCTTGAAGCGGCTGGATGCGGTGAAATGGGATATGCTCGAGGAATGGTCGCGCACCAAGAAGGCCCCGCAGCATGCGGCATGGCTGCATGCCAAGGAACTGGACAAGGAACTGGGCAAGACTGAAGGCGGGGAGAGCCTTGATGCTTAACACCTATGACTGGCCGGACTTTGCCTATGTCCAGTCCGAGGAGCAACGTGCGGGTGCGCCCGTCCGCCATCCGGTGATGGTGGTCGGGGCTGGACCGATTGGTTTGACCATGGCGCTCGATCTGGCCTCGCGCGGCATTGCGGTGGTGGTCATCGACGACAACAACACCGTCTCGGTCGGTTCGCGGGCGGTGTGCTATGCCAAGCGGCCGTTGGAAATCTGGGAACGCCTCGGGGTTGCGGGCCGAATGATCGACAAGGGCATCAGTTGGAAGCGTGGGCGGGTCTTCTTCCGTGACAAGGAAGTCTATGATTTCGATCTGCTGCCTGAAGAGGGTCACAAGATCCCGGCCTTCATCAACCTGCAGCAATATTATCTCGAGGAATATCTGGTTGCGGCCTGCGAGGCCTCCGACCTTATTGAGTTGCGCTGGAAGCACAAGCTGGTGTCGCTAGAACAGAAGAGCGATCACGCCCGTCTGGAGATCGAGACGCCGGACGGAGCATTCGCCAGTGAGGCCAGTTGGGTGATTGCCTGCGACGGGGCCAACTCGTCGGTGCGCGGCATGGTTGGGGCGGACTTTACCGGGCAATTTTTCCAAGACCGCTTTCTGATTGCCGATATCGTGATGAAGGCGGATTTCCCGACCGAACGCTGGTTCTGGTTTGACCCGGATTTTCACAAGGGCCAGTCGGCCTTGCTGCACAAGCAATCGGATGATGTCTGGCGGCTGGATTTCCAACTCGGGTGGGATTGCGATCCGGAAGAAGAGAAGAAGCCGGAGAATATTATCCCACGGGTCAAGGCAATGCTCGGCGCGGATGTGGAGTTCGAGCTGGAATGGGGCAGCGTCTACCAGTTTGCCTGTCGTCGGGTGGATGAGTTCCGCAAGGGGCGGGTGATCTTTGCGGGCGACTCGGCCCATCAGGTCTCACCTTTTGGGGCGCGTGGGGCCAATACGGGCGTGCAGGATGCGGACAATCTGGGCTGGAAACTGGCGGCTGTGCTGCGCGGTGATGCGCCAGAGGCCTTGGTTGATAGCTATCACCTTGAGCGAGCCTATGCGGCAGATGACAATCTGCTGAATTCGACCCGCTCGACGGATTTCATCACGCCGAAAAATGCCGCCTCGCTGCGCTATCGCAATGCTGTGCTCGATCTGTCACGCAATCATGCCTTTGCGCGGCCTTTGGTCAATTCTGGACGTCTGTCTTCTCCCACACCTTATGCCGACAGTCCGCTCAACACCCCGGATGCGGACACATGGCAGGGCAGTATGCGGCCCGGAACTTGCATTGCCGATGCACCGATTGTCGTCGATGGTCAAGAGGAGTGGTTGATCCATTGCTTAGGCGAAGGCTTCACCCTTCTGGTGTTCGGCTTGGATAGCGAGCCGGTTGATGCTGGGCCTTTTACGCCGACGATTCTGATTGAAGGCAAGGACTTTGTTGATGTCGAGGGACTGGCTGCCGATCGCTATGACGGGCGCAAGGGGGCGGCCTATCTGATCCGCCCGGACCAGCATGTGGCAGCGCGTTGGCGCACGTTTGATCCAGAGGCCATCCGCAAGGCGATCAGTCGTGCGACGGCAGGAGGTGTGAAATGAGTCTGATCCTGACCCCCAATATCGAGCGTCCCGACTGCTTTTACGAGGCGCTGACCGTGGCGCAACGGGACCTGTCCGAGGCAGCCGCCAATGACATGAATGCGCGGCTTGTGCTTATTCTGGCCAATCAGGTTGGTTGCCTTGAGGATTTGAAACAAGCGATCGAATTGGCCAGCCCGGCGGCCTTACTGGACGAGAATGCCGGCGATGCGCCACAGGCTTCGGGCTTTGCAGCAGCCGAATAGGTGGTGAAACGCTGAGAGGATCAACGGGCGTCTCTCTATTGGGGAGGCGCCTTTTTGCTGTCGGTCTTGAGGTGGTTCAGCGACAGATGGCCACTTTCTTTCAGGCGATCCAACACGATGGAAGACTTCAAATGCGAGACCCCTTCCTGCGGCAACAGCTTGTTGTTGATGATGTTGGACAGGCCTTTGAGGTCTGGGACCACCAGCTTGACGTGATAATCGGTCGAACCGGTCATCGAATAAGCTTCGCTGACCTCGGGCATGGAATTGAGCAGGGACAACAGCCGTTTAGAGGCATCGGGTGAGTGGGTGTCGAGCGCGATCTGGATGAAGACAATCAGATCAAGCCCCAGAGCGGACTGGTTGAGGCGGGCGTGATAGCCTTCAATGACACCAGACTTTTCAAGAAGAGCCCTGCGCCGGGCGCATTGGGATGAGGACAGGCCGACTTCTTCGGCCAGTTCCTGACTGGTCAGGCGACCATCCCGCTGTAAAGCTTCCAGAATTTTGATGTCAAAGCGATCCATGCTGATTTCTCGCAAATTTTGAATTTTGACGCTCAAAGTGGCGCACATTCTTTTTACAGGGCGTTGATTTTGCGCACAAGGCGCAGGAGGTTTCTATTAGTATAAATGCCTAATCAATAGACTGGGAGGATAGCAATGGGACCATTTCCGCATGACGCGCCAAAGGCGGTGATCGATGAGGTCAATGTGGCCGGGACCGATGGTTTTGAATTTGTCGAATTTGCCCATCCGGAAGCGGGCAAGCTGGAAGCTCTGTTCGAGAGCATGGGGTTTGTCGAGGTGGCGCGACACAAGCACAAGGATATTTCGCTCTATCGACAAGGTCATGTCAATTATCTGATCAATCGCGATCCGGATGGTCATGCGGCCCAGTTCGTCAAGGACCATGGTCCCTGCGCTCCTGCGATGGCATGGCGGGTGGTTGACGCACAAGTGGCGCTGCAATGCGCCCTTGATTATGGGGCCGAGGAATATAAAGGTCCGGGCAAAGCGCTTGATGTGCCTGCGGTCTATGGCATTGGCGGCTCTTTGCTCTATTTCGTCGACACCTATGGTGCGGATGGGTCTGCCTATGATGCGGATTATCAATGGCTTGGCGAGCGGGACCCGAAGCCGGAAGGCGCTGGCTTTTACTATCTCGACCATCTGACCCACAATGTGATGCGTGGCAACATGAACACCTGGTATGATTTCTATGCCAAGGCCTTCAACTTCAAGGAAATCCGTTTCTTTGACATCAAAGGCGAATATACCGGGCTATATTCCCGGGCGCTGACATCGCCAGATGGCAAGATCCGCATTCCGATCAATGAAAGCTCAGACGACAAGAGCCAGATCGAGGAATATCTCAACGCATATAAGGGCGAAGGCATCCAGCATATTGCTGTTGGGACAGAGGATATTTATCGCTCAACAGACCAGATTGCCGCCAAAGGGCTCGATTTCATGCCTGCCCCTCCCGATGCTTATTATGATATGTCGCGCGAGCGGGTGAAAGGGCATCAGGAGCCGCTGGAGCGGATGCAGCGCAATGGCATTCTGATCGACGGGGAAGGGGTGGTCGATGGCGGCCGGACCCGTATTCTGTTGCAGATCTTCTCGAAAACGGTGATCGGCCCGATCTTCTTTGAATTCATTCAGCGCAAGGGCGATGACGGCTTTGGCGAAGGCAATTTCAAGGCCCTGTTTGAATCGATCGAGCGCGATCAGATCGAACGCGGCGTCCTGACCACCGATGCAGCGGCACCGGCTGCCGAGTAGCTGTCGCGTCTTGTGCGTCGCTGTTGTCGCGATGCCTGTGATACAGCATCTCGAAAGGCATGGTTCCCACAGTTCACTAACCAAAGCCTTTCCAGCGACTGCCCGGATTTCTGCAAGGAATTCCGGGCATTTTTTGTGTCACTGACTGGTTCTGAACGAAACATCTCCTTGTATCGTTTGAAAATTTCGCACGATTTTCTGCTTTTCAGAATAGATGCCTTGTGAGCATAATCCTTCCCGGACAAGGGATGGGCAACACATCCTGCATTTTGAGGAACTTCAACGGGATTGAGACGATGGCACGCAGACTAGACAAGAATGACCTGAAGGTGGATGAGCAACTGGTGGCGCTGATCGAGGAAGAGATCCTGCCCGGTACCGAGGTCTCTCCAACTGTTTTCTGGCAAGGCCTGTCCGATGCGGTTGCCCGTTTCACCCCGACCAACAGGGCCTTGCTGGCCAAGCGGGCCGATCTGCAAAAACAAGTCGATGCTTGGTGCAAAGCGCATAAGGGCCAGCCGCTTGATCCGGTGGCCTATCGCTCCTTCCTTGAAGACATTGGCTATATTGTGCCTGAAGGCGACGACTTCGAGGTCACGACCGCCAATGTGGATGGCGAAATGGCGACGCTGGCCGGGCCGCAGTTGGTCGTGCCTGTGATGAATGCCCGCTTTGCCCTGAATGCGGCGAATGCCCGTTGGGGCAGTCTGTATGATGCGCTTTATGGTACCGATGTGGTGCCGCAGGACGGGGATCTTGCACCGGGTGAAGGCTTCAATGAGGCGCGCGGATTGGCGGTGATTGCAAAGACGCATGCCTTCCTTGATGATGCTGTACCGCTGGCAGCCGGCAGCCATGGGGATGTTACCGCCTACAGGGTCGACCCGGAGACCCGGTCTTTGATGATCACGCTGACCGATGGCAGCGAAACCAGCCTTAAAGATGAAAGCCAGTTTGTCGGCTTTGTCGAAGCGTCCGTGATCCTGTTCCAGAATAATGGCTTGCATATTGAATTGCAGATCGACCCGGATCATCCGATCGGTGGGCTGTCCAAGGCGGGTGTTAAGGATGTGGTTCTTGAATCCGCTCTGAGCACCATTCAGGACTGCGAGGATTCTGTTGCGGCGGTTGATGCCGAGGATAAATGTCTTGTCTATCGCAACTGGCTCGGCCTGATGAAGGGCGATCTGGAAGACAGTTTCTCCAAAGGCGGACGGGTGGTGACGCGCAAGCTGGCCGAGGACCGGACCTATACGGATCGTAGCGGCGGCACCCTGACCCTGCATGGGCGCAGCCTGCTGCTGGTGCGTAATGTCGGTCATCTGATGACCAACCCGGCCATTTTGGATGCCAAGGGCGACGAGATTTTTGAAGGCATTCTGGATGCTTTCGCGACTGTTGCTGCCGCCTTGCATGATTTGCCTCGCAAGGGCAACAGCCGGACTGGCAGCATTTATATCGTCAAGCCCAAGATGCACGGACCGGAAGAAGTGGCCTATGCCAATGACTTGTTTGATGCGGTCGAGGACTGTTTTGGCCTGCCGCGCAACAGCATCAAGATCGGGGTGATGGATGAAGAGCGCCGCACCACCGTTAATCTGAAAGAGTGCATTCGGGCGGTGAAGGACCGGATCGTCTTCATTAATACCGGCTTCTTGGATCGCACCGGCGATGAAATCCATACCTCGATGGAGCTGGGGCCGTTCCTGCCCAAAGAGCAGATCAAGGCGGAGCCCTGGATTGCCGCCTATGAGGACTGGAATGTCGATACGGGCTTGCAAACCTCGCTGAATGGTAAGGGCCAGATCGGCAAGGGCATGTGGGCCAAACCCGATGAAATGGCGGAAATGATGGTGGCCAAGATCGGCCATCCAAAGGCCGGGGCGACTTGTGCCTGGGTGCCATCACCAACCGCGGCGACCTTGCATGCGATCCATTATCACAAGGTGCATGTTGCCTCCATTCAGGATGCTCTGACCTCGCGCCAGAAGGCAAATCTGGATACGATCTTGACCGTACCGCTGCTGGAGGGGAAAAATCTCGATCCGCAAACCATCCAGAATGAGCTTGAGAATAATGCGCAGGGCATTCTTGGCTATGTGGTGCGCTGGATCGATCAGGGGGTGGGCTGCTCCAAGGTGCCGGACATCAACAATGTGGCCTTGATGGAAGACCGTGCCACTCTGCGGATTTCAAGCCAGCATATGGCCAACTGGCTTTATCATGGGCTGGTGACCCCGGAGCAGGTGATCGAAACAATGGAGAAAATGGCTCGCGTCGTCGATCAGCAAAATGCTGATGATCCGGCCTATCGCAACATGGCCGACAATTATGTCGCCTCGGTTGCTTTCCGCGCAGCCTGCGATTTGGTCTTCAAAGGCAAGGATCAGCCCAGCGGCTATACCGAGCCGTTGTTGCACAAGCTCAGGCAGATTGCCAAATCCCACATGCAAGCGTGATCCCCTGTCTGGATGTCAAGCAAGCAAGATACGCGAAAAAAGGGCGTCGAAGGACGCCTTTTTTGTGTTTTCAGGCTCTGTTATAGCCCGCTTATGAAGGGCGTCTCACTGACGGAGCTATGTAAATTTTGCATGGCTTAAGGGGCCATTGTTTCTCCGTTTCGAACTATGGTCTGGCCATGAAGGGTGAGCAATTGGGACTGCCTTATGCGTCATCAGGGGCCATAGGCGAGACAGGGGTGAGTCCTCAGCAAATGCCTCCGGTAACGCAAACGGCGTTTCGAAATGCACAGGGTCGATGATCGAACCTTTTTTGCAAGTGGTTGCAATTATTACTTATTTTTTAAACAGCGTGAGTCGGGATGGCGAGGGATTTTCATCGGAATCGACTTTAACTTGATGTCGCGAGGGAAGGCTGATACGAAGCAATCCTATACTTTCGGTGAGGTCGAGTTCTACTTTTGGATAAAGCCACTTCAAGCCCTGTCCAAAATCGGTGAAATCAGTTGCAGGTACCCTATCTGCTACCTTGCCTGGGGCTGAATTCCTATGCGATTATTGCAACGCTCGTTACATTCGCAATAGGGTTTAACCCAAAGATTTTGTTGTACGTTTCAGGCCTGTCGGCCGCGTATGGCGAAATGAGCTGGAGGAAATTGCCGTGCCTTGCATTGATGCAATGATTGACGAAGTCGTCAGCTTGCCACTCGATATTACGGTCGAGGAAGCACTCAACGTGCTTGATAACAACAACATCCGTACCGCGCCTGTTCTCGATAGCGACAAGACCATGCTTGGTCTGTTTGGCTACGAAACCCTGATGCAGGCTGTTTTGCCCCAAGCCCTCTCAATGGGGATAGGACTTGGGCGGCTCGATTTTGCACGAGGAGCCGGGCCGGATATCGCTCGTCGCCTGCGCAAGGTCAAAGCCAAGCCACTCGCAGAAGTCATGAACCGCAAACCGCTGACGTTGCAGCCGGAAATGTCCCTTTGGGAAACCATCCGCACGCTGGCCAAGGCTCGACTTCCTCTTGCTGTGGTTGATAAGAAGACCAACAAGTTTCTTGGAATTGTGACCGAGCGGTCCGCTATTGCCGAGCTTGAGCGAAGCGAGGCGGATCCTACCTTGACTGGGCCGGAAATGGACGCATCTGACTCTTGACCAGATGCCTGTTCCGGCCTCGCTAACCACTTGTGAATAGGGGCCCGAAACAAAATGGGACATGCCACGGAGATGGCCACAAGCGCAGCCTTTGGCTGGTCGCCACTGGTTGTTGCGACCGTCATTCTTGTAACTGCCTATATCTTTATCATCTCGGAAAAGATCAACCGCGCGATCATCTCCCTTTTGGGGGCGGGTCTGCTGGTCCTGCTCGGGGTTTTGAACTTTGAACTGGTGGTTGCCGGGACTGACTTCAATACCCTGTTTTTGCTGATCGGCATGATGGTCATCGTGGCCATCACCAAGGATTCCGGCATTTTCCAGTTTGTGGCGATTTATACCGCCAAGACGGTGAAAGCCAATCCGCGGGCCCTGCTGGCGGCGCTGGCCGTTGTGACGGCAGTCTTCTCATCCCTGTTGGACAACGTGACAACCGTCTTACTGGTCGTGCCGGTAACACTGCTTTTGACCGATCAATTGGAGCTCAATCCCTATCCGTTCCTGTTCTCGCAGATCTTTTCCTCCAACATTGGTGGTTCGGCTACCCTGATCGGTGACCCACCCAACATTCTGATCGGGTCTGCGGTTGGTCTCAGTTTCATGGATTTCGTGGAACATGTTGGTCCTCCCGCAGTGGTTATCATGATCCTTTGCCTGATCTTCTTCGACCTCCTGTGGGGGCGCAAGTTGAAGACGACACGGCGGGCGCAGGTCATGATGATGCGCTACAATGCCGGTGAGGCCATTGAAGATCGTCCCTTGCTCTACAAGTCTCTGTTCACGCTGGCGCTGGTGATGGCTGGCTTCATCTGGGGGCACGATCTTGGCTGGCAGCCAGGCACGATCGCCCTGACCGGTGCGGCCTTCCTGTTGCTGTTGCAGAGCTTCAAATTCGGCCCGGAAGAGCAGTCTCACAACGTCCACAAGGCTTTCCAGCAGGTTGAATGGGAAACGATCTTCTTCTTCTTCGGTCTGTTCGTGCTGGTCTATGGGGTTGAACATACCGGCTTGCTGAAAATGATTGCAGAGCAGTTGCTGCAAATCACAGGCACCAATGTTCCGCTTGCTGGCATGATCATTCTTGGATCGTCTGCCGTTCTTTCAGCCATCGTTGACAACATTCCGTTTGTTGCGACGATGATCCCGTTGATCGAAGCGATGCAAACTGATCTTGGTGGAGCAGATGCGATTAAGCCGCTCTGGTGGTGTCTGTCCCTTGGTGCCTGTCTTGGTGGCAACGGCACGCTTATCGGTGCCAGTGCCAACGTCATGGTTGCCAGCTTTGCCGAACGGGCAGGGCAGCGGATTTCCTTCATGAAGTTCATGGCTTTGGCCTTCCCGCTGATGCTGTTCACCACATTGATTGCTGCGATCTATGCCTGGTTTGCCTTCTTCGTTATCAGTTTCTGATTGGCGGTGAGACAAGCTGCAAATTAAACTAGGGGAGCGATTGCTCCCCTTTTTTGTGATCGCGTCCCGATTCAATGCCGAATGTGGAGTCTGCAACCAGGGTTTCATCGACTTCGAGGCCAGCTTCAGCCATGGCTTTTCAGAACCCTTTTGTTCGCTCGCAGGCCGTTGAGGCATAGGAAGGACCGGCGATCAGGCCAATTCGGGAATGGTTGAGGTCTATCAGGTGTCTTGTGGCAAGATAACATGAAGGGGAGGAAACCGGCTTCCGATATTCTATGAAGCGACGGTCTCATAGACCACAGTAATCGGGCACTTAACGATCAAGTATCGTTTCTCCCACTTCATCAAGTCCGCGAAGGCCGACAAGACCTAGATCCTGATTCAACTCCTTTTTCAGGATTTGAATCGCCTGTTCAACCATTGACTGCCCACCAACAGCGGCAGCATAGAGCATAGGCCGTCCTACAAAGACAAAATCAGTGCCTAGCGCCACGGCTTTCAAGATATCGGTTCCACGGCGAATGCCGCCATCCACACCGAGCATCATATCACCCGCTTCGCCTCGCGCGGCCTTCAGCGCTCGCACACCGCTGATGGCGAAATCGAGTTGCCGCCCGCCATGATTGGACAGGATCACACCATCGCACCCATGTTTGCGGGCATGCGCCACATCCGTATGCGCAAGCAGGCCTTTCAGGACCAGCCTGCCTTTCCAGATATCGCGGATCAGACGCACATGCTCCCAGTTCAGATGATCTTTACGCCCAAAATCACGCACCACATTTTTGGAGACGATCGGCACACCGCGTTCGGCAAAGGAATTCTCGAAATGCGGCATCCCACGCTCTACGAGACTTCTTAAAAACGTTCCAAAAACCCATCGCGGCTTGAGCGCAAAATCGAAGATCAAGCGCGGCGTAATCCTCAGCGGCGTTGAAAAACCGGCGCGCAGATTGTTCTCACGGTTCGCCAGAACCGCTGTATCGGCAGTCAAAACGAGTGTTTTGTAGCCTGCCCGCTCGACCCGCTGCACCAAGGCGCGAATACGGTCTTCCTCACCCGGCAAATAGGCTTGAAACCAGGCATCTGGATTGTTTTCCAGCACACGTTCCAAAGGGGTGAGCGAGGAGCCGCTCAAGATAAATGGTATGCCTGCGTCTTTCGCCGCACGTGCCAGCACGACATCGCCATCCAGTGCCATGAGCGAAGAAATGCCCATGGGGGCGATGCCGAATGGAGCATCATATAATCTATCGAAAAGGGGACGCGTGATCGTGCGGCCTTCAACGCCTCGCAAAACATTGGGGATCAGTCGCATTTCAGAGAAAACAGCGCGGTTATCGGCATAGGCTGAAGCGGTTTCCGCAGCGCCTGCGATATATCCAAAGAGCGGACGCGGAAGCCTTCGGCGTGCAGCGACTTCGAAGTCATCCAGGTTCAAAATCATGCCAGTGACTCCTTAGAAGCCGCAAAGCCCTTCATCCGGTCCCAGAGATGATCATGGCAGTCGAAAATTGGAAGGTCGGGGTCGATGACGTCCTCGGTGTTCAAAGCCAGCCACTTTTGCCTGACCGGGAAGTGAGGGTTCGCCCCGACCATCCTTTATGCCTTTCCGTTGGATGCTTTGGCTTTGAGCAAGCGCTTCTTGATCATCGGTCCAGTGATCACTGCCAGCGTCAGGGCAACCAAAATCAGACTGGTCGTGTTCTGGAACAGGACTGCCCAATCACCCCGCCCAATGCGCAAGGCAAGACGCAGATTCTCTTCGGCGAAGCCACCAAGAATGAGACCCAGCACCACAGGAGGAAGCGGGAACTTCAACTTGTCCATGACATAGCCGATGGCCCCGAAGCCGAGCATCAGATAGACGTCGAACATCCGACCATGGATGGAATAGACGCCGATCAACATCAGAATGATGATAACGGAACCGAGCAACGGGCGTGGCAACTTGAGTAGCTTGGCAAAGCTGTTGGTCGCCAGCGAACCGCCTAGGAATACCAGCAGGATGGCGCCAAACAGGAACTGCCACATGAAGCCAAAGACAATGTCGGGATTGTTGCGGAACAGCATCGGACCGGGCTGCAAACCATGGATCAGCAGGCCACCCAGCATGATTGCCGCGACAGCCGTACCGGGAATGCCAAGGGTCAGGGCAGGGATGAGTGCGGAAGCCGTGTCGGCATTGTTGGCCGTTTCAGAAGCGGCAACGCCTTCTCCTTCGCCTTTGCCCCATTCTTCAGGGTTTTTGCTGGCACGACGCGCTTCATTGTAGGACATGAAGGCAGCCATGGACCCACCGGCACCGGGCAGAATGCCGATCCAGATACCAATCAAAGATGAGCGCAGCCAAGTCTTCCAATAGCCTTTCATGCGCGGCAGAGTTCGCCAGATCGGTTGGGTGCCGAGATGTTCACTTGCGCCACCGTCAGTCTTGAGCGGGCTTTCCAGCAGATCGATGACCGGAGGCAGGGCATAGAGGCCAACCAGCAGAATGACGATATGAATGCCATCCAGCAGTTCCAGTTGATCAAAGGTAAACCGGTCATTGCCGAAGATCGGATCAGAGCCGATGACCGACACAAAGACGCCAAAACAGGCGCTGATCAAGCCTTTGACGATGTTGCCACCAAGCAGAAAGATGATGCTGCAGAGGCCGAAGACGGCAACCCAGAATACTTCTGCGGGACCAAACAACAAGGTGACGCGGGACAAAGGCGGGGCGAGCAACATCAGCGCAAACGCGCTGGCGACACCGCCGATGGCAGAGGAGACAACTGCGACTTGAAGCGCATATCCGCCTTCACCTCGTTGGGCGAGGGGATAGCCGTCAAAGGTGGTCGCGACCGCGGCTGGGGTGCCCGGGATGCGCAGCAGAACCGCAGGAATGGCACCGCCATACATGGCACCATTATAGATGCCTGCCATCAGGCCCAGTGCGACGAGCGGTTCGAGACCAAATGTAAAGGGGACCAGAACGGAGATCGCCATGGTAGCGCTCAGTCCGGGCATGGCTCCGACCACGATGCCAGCGAGCACGCCGATAACAAGCGCTGCCAGATTGGTCCAGGCAATGACATTCGGAAGAGATTGGATGAGATCGGTATACATGGCACCTCACTTGGACCAAAGAAGGCCTGACGGAAATTCCTGCGACATTGCAACGCCAAAAATCAGGTAAATGGCGGTCAAGACGATGGCGGTGGCAATCAGCAGGCCCACAGGGCTGCGATAGCCAAAGACATAGGCAACAAGCGGCAGGGAGATGGCGGTGCTGGGATAGAAGCCGATCAAATCGACCGATATCGCATAGGCTACAATCAGACCAAAGGCACCAAAGACACGGCGCGGTGCTTTGAGAACAGGCTCCTGTTCGGCCCCCGTGCTGGCCTTGCGCTGGTCAGACAACAGCATCAATATCGACAGGATGATCAGACCACCAAGCATGGCGGCAGGAAGAAGCGATGGTAGCGCAGGTAGCTTTGACGTCGGAAAGAGGAAGCCGATTGCACCGATCAAAATGCCAAGGGCCGTGATTGTTTCCGCGCGTAGAAAGCGCGACCGATTGCTCGATTGCTGTTTGCTCGGTTGCATGAGACAGGCTCCAGCCAAGGGGACACGAGGGGAGATGCAGGGAGAGGCCTTGGGAAAGCAAGGCCTTCTCCCCGCATCATGTTAATCAACGCCAGGGTGTTTCTGCCCAGACCGCTTTGGCAAGGTCCAGGATTTCAGCGTTGAGTGCCTTGAAGTCATCGCCTGTGACAACTTCTACGGGGTTGGCCGTTGCTTTCATGGCCGCTTTGAACTCGGCATCGCCTTCCAGTTTGTTGAAAGCGTCGAGCAGTTTTGCACGGACATCGTCTGGCAGGCCGGCTGGTGCAATGAAGCCACGCATGGAGCCGTTGATGAGATCGATGCCCTGTTCTTTGAATGTAGGTACATCTGGGGCAAATTCAGAGCGTTCGGCAAGGGCGATACCAAGAATATTGATCTCTTCCTTGAAAGCCGAGACTTCCGATACGTTCAGCACGCCCATTGCGACGTGACCACCCATGAGCGCCGTACGAGCCGGAGCGGAGCCACGGAAAGGTACAATGGTGAATTCTGTATCGGTCATTTTCTGCAGTTTGGTGAGCAGGAAGTGATCGTCCCCACCAAGGCTGGACATGCCAACTGTTACCGCACGCGGATTGGCTTTGGCTTCTGCCAACAGCTTTTCAAACGTGTCCAGACCGCTTTTCTTGGATGTGACAATGACGTTCGGGTCGTTGACGACATTGGCCAGATAGGTGAAGCTGTCTGCGTCATAATCGGCCTTGCGGTCAAGGGTACGTGCCATCATGCCCGGCAGATTGTAGGTGCCAAGCGTGTAGCCGTCTTTCTCTGCGTTAGCGGCTTCGGTCACACCGATCTGGCCACTGGCGCCGGGCATGTTTTTAACAACAATGCTGGAGCCTTCACCGAGATATTTCTCAAGGAATGGAGCAACCGTGCGTGCCATGACGTCGGTGCCACCACCAGCGGAATAACCGACAATCACCTTGATCGGTTTTTCAGGAAACTCGGCAGCCGCTGCTCCGGCGATGGTCAGGAACGCGCTTGCGAGCGTGACAGTCTTGATAAATTTCTGCATGTTTCTCCTCCGTACATGCTGTGGGTTTTAGGGGAATAGGCAACCTTTTGCCTTCAGGGCGGCATCGACCCAAGAACGGTCGTTTTTCCCATCGGCAATCTTTTGCATCTGTTTTGTCTCTGCCTCATGCTTGGCCTTGGCCTTCGCAAGAACCTCTTCGGCGTCATCAAGTGGCACACACAGAACACCATCGGAATCGCCAATGATGATGTCTCCTGGCTCAATGACCATACCGTCGATGCTGATCGGCACATTGATCTCGCCCGGACCGTCTTTATAAGGACCACGATGCGTGACGCCTGCAGCAAAGGTTGGCAAGTTGGTCTCAACAAAGGCATCCACATCGCGGATTGCGCCATTGATCACGAAACCGGCTACACCGCGTGTGATGGCATAAGCCAGCATCAATTCGCCCATCAGGGCATTGGTCAGATCGCCTCCAGCATCAACGACAATGATGTCTCCCGGTTCGGCCATGTCGATGGCCTTCTGGAACATGAGATTGTCGCCGGGGCGTGCGCGAACGGTCAGGGCTGCACCCGCCATGCCGCCACTCTTGTGCATCGGACGCAAGCGCGATCCGGCAGCCGTCATGCGGCTCATGCTGTCCGAGACGTTGGCGACAGGCACCTTGGCATAGGCTTCGATCAGAGGTTTCGGTGCAACGCGTTCCCGTTTGCAAATCCGGAATCCGATATCCATTTTCAATTCTCCAGTTAAGAGGCTTTGTGCCCGGCAGCAGCCAATTGCCGCGCGTTGGCGATGCGCTCAACCGCAACAGGGCTTCCGTTCAGGACTTGGAAAATTCCATTGACAGCATCTGTGCCCACGCGGGCATTTGCCTGTGCCGTGACACCACCGACATGCGGTGTGGCGACGATGCCCGGTTCTTGCCAGAAGGGGTGATCGGCAGCGGGAGGCTCGATGGCGAAGGTGTCCAGACCGGCGCCAGCCAGATGACCGGACCGAAGAGCTGCAACCAGAGCATCTTCATCGATCAGACCACCGCGAGCGGTATTGACGATGTAGCTGCCCTGAGGCATCTGCCGGATCGCATCCGCATTGATGATCTGTCGTGTGCTGTCATTGAGGGGACAATGCAGGCTAAGAATATCCGCCTGGCCCAACAGATCCTCGAAACGCTCACAGCGTTGGACATTGAATTTCTTGAAAACCGCTTCATCGGCAAATGGATCATACCCCACCAGCTTTAGCCCGAGGCCGCTGGCGATGCGTCCGGTTTCCTGTGCGATCGACCCCATGCCCATCAAGGCGAAGGTCGAACCGGCTAGCTCGCGGCCTTTAAAGCCGGGCTTGTCCCAGCGACCAGCCCGCAGGCTGGCATCAAGAGGAAGGATACGCTTGACGGTGGTCAGCATCAGGGCGATCGCGTGTTCGGCCACGGACACTGCATTGGCTCCGGTCGCCTTGAGAACCGGAATACCTTTCGCGGCAGCTGCGTCCAGATCGATATTGTCGACACCGACGCCATGTTTGGAAATGACCCGAAGGGCAGGGGCTTGCGCAATCGCGGCAGCATCAATGCGCCCGAGGCGAGAAACCACGCCGACGGCTTCGGTCTTGATCAGAAAATCAGCGATGACATCGCTGGCTGCATAGGCAGGGGTATGCACCGTTTCGAAACCATGAGATTCCACGAGCGCTTGAGCTGCGGGTGCCAGATCAGGCCCGGTCACGAGAATCGTGTTCGGCATGATAAATTCCTCCCAGCTTGCCGTCCAACGGCAAGTGATAAGTCTTGCTTTTTCGGTTGATCCCGCCGCCGTCTCCCAACAGGCTTTGCGGTTATCCTCACCCAAAAGGGTAGTTGAAAAAAATATCTTTATGGAAGCGAAAAATTCTGGTTGTTATATTAAGAAAAACTGGATGTAGTGATGGATACTCGACAACTCAAAACATTGGTTGCAATTGCCGCCCACCGAACATTTGCCAAGGCTGCCGAGGTGGTGGGGCTGACGCCCTCTGCTGTCAGTCAGCAGATTCAGGCACTTGAAGCAGAGCTGGATGTGCAGCTATTCGAACGCTCGTCACGCCCGCCCAGTCTGACTCCTCAAGGAGTCCAAGTGCTTGACTTGGCGAAGGAAATTTTGCGTTTGGAAGAAAATGCGGTTGCCAGTCTCAAGGGCAATCGGATTTCGGGTGTTCTGCGTCTGGGGACGGTGCGTACAAATGCCCTTAACCTGCTGCCCGAAGCGATTGTCAAAATGCACGACCAATATCCTGCATTGAAGATCAATCTGCGTGTTGGCCTGTCGTCGTCAATGATATCCGATGTCGCTTCTGGACGTTTGGACGCAGCATTGGTGGCAGAGCATGTGAGTTTGCCACCACAGCTCAGATGGAGTCCCTTTCTGTGTGAACCTCTTTGGTTGATTGTGCCGGGCTCAGTCAAGGAACGAGATCCAGTGCATATTCTGGGCACCTACCCCTTTGTGCGCTATGTCAACAATGTGCCACTGGCCAATCTGATCGATACTGAAATTTCTAGAATGGGTGTCATCACCCTCGATGTCGCGGAGATTGATACCATCGGATCGATTGTCACCTGCGTGCGGCAAGGGCTCGGCGTCTCCGTGGTGCCCCATGTCTCACTGCCTTCCCCTGATGATGGCTCACTGGTCCGCATTCCTTTCGGTATGCCTCAGGTCAATCGGCAGATTGGTATTGTCGAACGGATCAACGCCCCACGAGGCGATGTCATTCATCGGTTGCATGGTCTATTGGCCCAATTGTGCGGCGAACATGGCATATCCAGAAATGCGGACTAATCACATCGCGTTGATAATGTACGTCATTCGCCACACGATACATGCTGCAAGACGAAAAGAGACAATAAGGGGATAAATATCGCTGGATTTCTTTTCAGTCCACTTATTGGCTATCTGCTCTCACCAGCCGAGTATGAGCGACAGAAAAATTTGAAGCCCCAAGGTGACTACAATTCTAGGGGCAATTCAATTTCCCTGCGGGTTGATGCGGTCTTTTTGCATTCAATTTCAGAGGAAAAACGGACCCAAACGGCACCCACGTTCTACGCTAGCATAAACGTTTAGCGCATCCAGTATCTATCGTTCTGAAAAATAAGGGAAATTTTGGTAGCGGAGGAGGGACTTGAACCCCCGACACGCGGATTATGATTTATAGATTTAACTAATGAATTCAAGTGGTTGCTGATTCTTGTTATGTAAAACTATACCTGTGTATCAAGTGGTTAGAGCTGAAAATGTAAAACTCCGAAGCCGGTTCTTTTGTCGCAGTTTTTTATGTTAGGAATGCGGACGTTCCGGACATCCGCCAATCCGATTCAATCAGATAACCAGAATGTCTAGGCAGTTTTCGGGATATATCATAGTTTTTATCTGCTAAGAAAGCATCCTGTTCACAGCTTGGAAAGCCTGATGGCTTTGGAGAGACATTTAGTCGAAATGGGCTCCGGGCGTTGAACAAAAACCAATTGTGTTTCGCTTTGTTGGAGACTTTAGTTCAACACGATTTTACGCTCGTGCAAATCAAGAAACTCAGCAAACGGAATGAGTGTGACTTTTTTTGATTTCTCATCAAATTTCACATATTTTGCGTAGCAACAAATAAACGCCCCGTAAACATCTTCTGGACTTAACTTGTTGTGCCGCCGTTCCACGGGCTTGAAACAATCTTTGGTAAACCCCCAGTGACTGAAAAACGATACACCAGCGGTATAAACAGTACACCCAAGCATAGCCGCTTCAAGTCCAGCTCCGGACGTGTTGACAAAAACAGATCTGAAGCGCTTTGCTGCCTGTTCGAACGATGCAGCTGCCGGTACAAGTGAGACCTTGAAGTCTTTGAGAATCTTTCGGGTCTCATCTTTCCCGCGCTCGTATGGGTGCGGTTTGTAGTATAGAGGCTGTTCCGGGAACATCTTACGGGCGAGTTGTGCCAGCTCGTAATTGCTCTTTGCAAGGGTCAATGTGTGTACGGTCGAAGCATCTCCACTCACTTGCCCTGTGATTAGAACTGCTTCCTCTTCCGGATCTAGTTCGAAGACACCATCAACTTCGGGATATTTTTGTATACCTACTTCCTTTTGCTTCATTACGAAACGCTTAGTAAACTCATCATTTCGCCAAAAGTTTGGAGATAGTGCATTGAGCATCTCCTCTAGCTCGGTCTGAGTGCGGCCATCATAGTAAATACCTTTTGCATCAGACACATAAGAGAACAATCCTGAGTTCGAACTTAGCGCATTTGGCCCCCAAATGCTGATTTCGATCCGTTTAACGTTTGGATGATCGGGTAGAGAAAGCCCCCAGTCCCGGTCCGCGCAACCTTTGATGTATACCTGACAGCCTACCCGAACTGCTGAGGCAAATAGGCAATTTATCAGTTTGGCATGTGTTCTTTTCAGTATCACAGATCGGCCATTTACCTTGTGGAGGCGAGCACTCAGTAAAAACTGTTGCTCCGAATTTTCAGCGCGTAAGACAAGCTTTTCTCTTTTCGAAATAGACAGTGCAATCAAAGGCTTATGTCTGAGTTTGGCGAGGCCAAATGCAGTAATTGCAACCAGATACAAACGAAAGACATCAATGAGGACCCTTAGTTTCTCCTTTATACCAAGATCACTCTCGTAGCGAGCTGAAACTGAAGGAACGTTCCTATAAGTCATGTGCGATATTCCAAGGCGCAAAATAGTTCATACTTTTCAGGACCGAGCCACTTCACACGTATTCGGACCTGTCGCTGATTAGCAGATCGAAACCGAGTCTAAAAGATAAAGTTGTCGCAAGAATGTATTGGCCCATTGAAATTCTACTCATGCTATAAATAAGGAAAATCGCGATGGGTATTGCGATGGACGACAAGGTCAAACGTTGGACGGCTAAGCGCAAATCTACGCTTGTGATCGAGATCATTCAAGGCAAGCCAACGGTTTCAGAGGCAAGCCGTTTTATAATTTCTCACCCTCTGAGAGCCGGATTGAAAAGTAGTTGAGCGATATCAATAGGTTGTGATTCAACCGTCTTTGTCTAGAAGATGGAGTATCATATGCCTTGGGATGATATCGCTCGGGTTCAAAATAACCGGGATAAACTTCGCTATCCAACAGATTTAACCGACAAAGAATGGGAAGTGATCGAACCGTTCTTGCCTCCCGCCCGGTCAGGCGGGCGACCACGCACCACAAATATACGCGATGTAATAGATGCGATCCTGTATGTTGGTGGAAGCGGTTGCCGATGGCGGATGTTGCCCAGGGACTTTCCTCCGGTCTCGACGGTGCGCAGATATTTTTATGCATGGCGCAATGCTGGCTTTTGGACCCGGATTAATCATCTCCCGGTCATGGGGTGCCGCGAACTGGAAGGGCGAGAAGCCAGTCCTACGGCTGGAGTGATTGACAGTCAGAGAGTCAAAACGACAGAAAGCGGCGGCATTCGGGGCTATGATGCAGGCAAGAAGACCAAGGGGCGCAAGCGCCATATCATTGCCGACACCCTTGGTTTGAAGCTGCATGTTGTCGTCCATTCTGCTGATATTCAGGATCGTGATGTCCAGTATACGTATAGTTATGTCCGCTGAGTCCCTCTGTACTGTTGAATATCGCTGAAAACGTGTTTGCCGCTCATAGCAGTAGAGCCGGTAGATTAAATAATGTCTTAGATCTCAAAACTTGGAGAGCCAAGGCTAGGATCCCACTTTTGGAACAGCTTTTGCCTTTCCCAGAATTTTGAGTGAATAACTTCGCAGCATTCCTCTGCATTCAAGTCATGAACAGCACTCTCTGTTGAAAATTTCAGCGCGCTGACCACTTTATCTTGATTTTCTTTGAAGGTAAAAATCAGATCATGTCGCGCGTTTGATATAGGTTTATCAAGAAACTGTGCGCTAAAAACGGAGGGATTCCGCTTCTTTATCTTATTCACGATTGTGTTTGCTGTCTTCCCAATCCCAATGACAATATCAGGGTATAAATCGCTAGGTAGGTAATTGTGTAAGATCGCAAGCAACCTGCTCTTTGGAACCCAAACGGTTTCCGTGTTCCCAAACTCAAGGCCTTTTAAAGCCTGACAGACATTTGTGTGCGTCGTGCTTTTGTCGGAAAAAATCCAGCAGTTAAACAAGTTTAGGTTTTCGAAAACGAACTCTGTTTCGTGCTCTGTCTTTCGACCTAACCGACTGACGATTTCATCATTCTTTGTTAGCATTTTTTTGTTCCGGCGTCCCTGTCACCGTTCTTAAATATCTTGCATGATGCGATTGGCTGTAGTCGCGAAATCATGATTAATTACTCAAGCATCTTGTCGCTTTAACTTTCTTGGATTTCCTTGTAATAGCTCGACCCGTTGGGTCTAAATCCACACATCCTTCCAGCCGCAAAAGAAACGTCTTTTGTCGCTTTTGTGAGCAATTTGAGATCTGCTTCAGGCTTTGCCATCAACCTTAAGAGGCCAAAAGGAATACTTGGCTGGGGCTGATGAACAGTTTCAGTATGCATAGCAGCGGGCAAAAAACTCAGTAGCTGAGATTGTGTCTCACAATCGTATGCCGTCTCATTGTTGTCGCAAATAACCAGAGAAAGCTGCACGCCATCCAACAAGTTGAGATTGGCGACAGACTTCTGACACCGCTCCAGCATTGTTGAGCGACCGCGAGAGCAAATTGCCAGCGCTATTTTCTGAGGAATTCGACTCATGACTGACTTCGTTTCTCCAGCATCTTTAAAATTCTCATAAAGCGCGAAAAAGACTGCGTAGACGCAAAGGCGATGCCTTTCCAACCAGCAAATATGAATCGCCGGACAAACAAGTATTTAACCATTTCCACCGGGAACTCAGACACAAGACGCAAATACAACAACCACATCGGTTTCTCTATCTGAGTGGTTGCGGCAAGATCCGATGTATAGTTTAATTTGGAAACGGTATGTCCCCAATTTCTGAAAGAATAGTGATACTGGCGTGCTTTCAGCGTACCCGAGGTATAGCCTTCATCAATCTCAATTCGATCATAAGAAGGATCGAGCTTCACTCGCGCATATCGCAAATCGTACAGTCGTGGGACCTTGCGGAAATCAGCGAATGGTCTTGGGGAAGTATCTCCTGGAAGGACCATCGTGTTGCGAATGAAGTAACAAACATGGGTTGGATCTCCCTTGTCGAACAGAGAATGAATTTCCTCGCGCAGATCTGGTGTCACGACTTCGTCGGCATCAATATAGAAGATCCAGTGATTTTTGCATTGACCTTCGCCGAAACTGCGTTGAGGTCCAAACCCTTCCCATGGGTTGAATATCACCCGTGCACCATGGCTTTCAGCGATCTCCACCGTGTTGTCAGTTGAGCCCGAATCGATGACCACGATCTCGCGCCCTAGGCCGGTGACTGATCTCAATGTTCTCGCAATCCGATCCCCTTCGTTAAATGTGCGGATAAGCACTGAAATCGGGGGACATTTTTCAACCATTGATTTATCTCTTCGCATTCAGTTTCAGTTGGTATAAATCAGGAATGATGCCGGATCAAGCGCTGCATTTTATAAAAACCATATAAATCAGGAAGTTGAAGAAATGATCCAAAATGGTTCAAAAGAAAAAGTCACACTTTGCATTACAAGCTGTGGACGCAAAGATCTTTTGGCAAGAACAATCGACAGCTTTGTGCCGTCACATAAAAATAGCTTAAGCACAATGCTCGTTATAGATGACGCGAATAGTTCAGAAGTGAAATCTTGGATTGAACAAAACTATCCTGACATTGATGTTATTCTCAATGGCTCTCAACTAGGACAAATGAAATCGATCGATAAACTTTATGCGCGTGTCGACACCGAATTTATTTTTCATGGTGAGGATGATTGGCTTTTCAATGAAGAGGATACGATTCCATCTTGTATGAAGGTGATGCATGCCGAGCCTGATGTCAGCGTCGTTTGCGTCAGGAAAATATCAGATCTCCAGCAACGTTTTCAGGACAACTGCGTTCGCAAGGAAGTTGATGGCGTTTCTTATGCGCTGATGCCTTTGGACATTCACCCTGAATGGCTCAGTTTTTCCTTCAACCCTGGCCTCACGCGGCGAAGTCTCTGGAAAAAGTATGGCCCTTACGCGAAGTATGTGACGGAGGAGCGGATAAGCATCGTCATGAAACGAGATGGTCTGATGGTGGCGTTTCTTGACCCTGGTTCATGTCATCACATTGGTGGTGGCCAACATGTTGATGATCCAGAACAGCCGCTTCGGGCAAAGACATTCCCTCAACGAATGAAACGTTCAATCATAAAACGCGTCAAGCGACTTCAACGAAAATTCGGGCATGACGTCTAGTCTGCCATTCAGGCGGATCGTACACCATTCAATACTTGTTGGTTCTGAACTATTTGAATTAGTTTGTTGTACCAACGAGCAGAACTTCTGCTCTAGATCAGGGAACCCCTTTTTGTGCGTTTTATGAAGCAATGGATTTCATTGATTTGGGGGGGCAGAATAGGCAGAGCAATATCGCTTCAGATTAACTATGACGGCCAAGCTTTTAGGAAGCTCGTTCGGCACAATACTATGCTGTGCGCTGGCATTGTAAGGATCTGAGGACCTCTATTGAATGGCTTTGATAGCTTTAAATTGTAGAGGTGTATTGAGGAGGCTTTCGAATTGCAGCGATGGGGAACTGGATTTGTCCCAGATGATGCTTGTCGAATGACCGTATTCCTCTGTAATCGTCTTCCGGGCTCGGGCGCATCCCAGAAAACCAAGCGACTATTTCTTATTCTTCAATTCTGCCCTCTCTATAGCCCCTTTCGCCAGTTTCTTCTTGTTCGCCTGCCGGGAATAGTGGCTAGCCATGGCTTCGGTGCGATGGCCTAGTACTGCCATCATTTCTTTTTCGCTGCCTCCGGCCTCGGCAATGTCTGTTGCCAGTGTTGTGCGTAGGCCGTGGAAGGTTAGGCCGGGCTGGACCTTGTTGGCTTGCTCCAGTTCGCGGATAAGCTTGAAAAAGGATGCGCGAAAGCCGCTTGCCGTCCAAGGGGTGTGTTTGGTGGTCAGGCACATGATTGGGCTATGGCGCTTCGTGTTGTCGATGATCGTTTTCAGGACTTGACCTGTCGGCACCCATATTGGGTCGCCCGTTTTGCTTTGGATGAAGTTGATTGAACCGCCATCATAAGCAGTCCAAGGGAGCTTGATCACGTCACCTTGTCTCAAGCCTGCATAGAGGGCGAGGGCCATGGGCAGGATCAACTGTTGCGGCGCTGCATCAAGTGCGGCGAGGCGCTCGGCTTGTGTCCATGGGCGATTTGCTGGGCCTTCGTTGGTCGGTTTTCTGAGCTTTTTTACTTTTGCGGCTGGATTGGTCTCGATGAAATCGTGCTGCATGCCCCAATTGAAGAGCAGGGAAAAGCAAGTCACCACATAGTTAGCAAATGTGCGCTTATGCATCTTGAATGCGATGTCGCGGATTTTTGTGATGGTGGATGGTTTGAGGCCGTTTAGTGGTGTGTCTTTCCTCTTGCCAGTCTGCATCCAGTGCATGATCTTGTCATAGTCGGACTTCGTGCGGGGTGCTAAACTTCGATATTCCGGGCTTTTGCGATAGGCCTCAATCAATGCGCCTAGGCTGTTCTTTATCGGCTTTTGGTTGAGCACTTTTGCGTCTTCAATTGCGATTTGGTGATAGAATTCTGCTGTGCCTGGTTCACCCTTAATGCGCGCGCGGGTTTTGCGATGGTAAAAATACCGCTTGCCCTTAGAGGTGATGATATGCAGGTTTTTAACCCGGTTCCGCCCAGCCATAGTCTTGTACCGTATCCTTGATTGAAGTGTTGCTCAGCCCAGACATTTCATCGATCCACTGATCGAGGACTTTCCTATCCCATTTCGGGTAGCTGCCTATTCTGATGTGTCTGCCAGGATAGTTGCTTTGCAGATAGGCCACTGAGACACCGCAATAGCGCGCTGCGTCTTTTGTGCTAATCAAGCGCGGCTCCATTGTCTTGTTCCTAAATCAGAGGGCCGATGATTGCGGTGGCTTTCATGATGGCGAAATATGCGCCAAAGCCGAGGGCGGAAAGGGTGGCGGCGATTGGGATGATCAGGCGATCCATTATTGTGCTCCTGTGGTGAGGTGGAGAGTGGTGCGGTCGGGAATTGCAGGGCAATTCCCTAGAATGGGATATCGTCGTCCAGATCGTCGCGGATGCGGCTGTCTGGGCCGGGTGGTTGATCGCCATAGCTGCCCGGCTCGGCTGGTGGTGGTCCGCCTGCTCCGAGCTTCTCCAGCATGGTCAGGGCGGCGTTGTAGCCCTGCAACACAATCTCGGTGGTGTAGCGGTCCTGACCGTTCTGGTCCTGCCATTTGCGGGTCATGAGTTTGCCCTCAAGATAAACCTTCGAGCCTTTCTTGAGATATTGCTCGGCGATCTTGCAAAGGCCTTCGGTGAAAATGACAACTCGGTGCCATTCGGTTTTTTCCTTGCGCTCGCCGGTGTTTTTGTCCTTCCAGCTTTCGCCGGTGGCAATGGACAGTGTGCAGACGGGGCGACCGTCTTGGGTGCGGCGGATCTCAGGATCCTGCCCAAGATTGCCCACAAGGATGACTTTATTGACTGATCCGGCCATTGGATGGCTCCTCTCTAACTTGCGACCCGTTCGGGGTTGCGTTCTGCCATGCGGTCAGGGATATGCTGCTCCACCCGGTCGGCCCAAAGGGCGGCTGCGCCTTCGGTGGTGCGTGGCATGATGGGGTGTTTGGTGATGGCTGCGCCTTTGGTCACGCTGCTGGTGTGGCCGCTGCCCATGTCGCGCAATTCTGCTTGAATGGTTGCGCTTGTCGCTGCGATCAGAAAGCGAAGGTCTCCAACGTCCGGGTGACGCTCCAGCCCGGCTGCAAGGCGGATAGATGCGCGGATCCGGTTGATATAGGGATCCACCTGACCGACCGGCTTGAAGCTCGCAAAAAAACGGCGCGTGTCGTTTTGCTCCTCGATCATCGGCATGACCGGCTCATCAAAAGCCGCGTGCGCAAAGAGCAAAAGGGCCTCAAGCTGGAAATTGGGCGGCACGATCTCGGCAAGGTTAAGCAAGTGATCGGCAAAGCTATATTGACCGTTAAAAAGCGAAGGTATCCAAGGCTTGAGGGCGAGGAGCCTGCCGATCAGGCGAAAATCAATGTCATCCGGCTCAGGGCTTTGCGGCATAGAGCGGCGCTCAGGGAGAATGAAATGCAGTGTCATGACTGTTTTCTCTGTCTGGAGGTGAACGGGTCAAAAGAGAATGGAGGCCCAAACGCCAAGCATCGTCATGAAGGTGAGCAAGCTGCCAAGGGCGAGAATGTCTCGAATGATCATGGTTTGGGCCTTTCTTGAATGGTAGGAAAGAGGGGCGGATCCGCTGTGATCGGGAGGAGAAATCACCGATCCACCCCTCAGGTGCTCACCCCTTGCACGTCGCCAGAGAAGGGGTGAGTGGGGAAGGCTTCCCCTTAATGTCCGTTTGCGCGCCTCAGGAAGGCGAGGGCTTGGCCGGATGCATCAAAGGCGCTCAGGGCATTGTCGGCGATTTCCTGCGCGAGCTCGATGGTCACCGGGCTGGTGTCAAACCAGTCTTTGAGTGTGCGATGAATGGCATCAAGCTCATCCGCATTGTGGCGCTTGTCGAGCTGCTTCCATTGATAGTTGGAGGGCCAGCGATAGGCGCGACCATTGATGATCGCGGTGGTGCCTTGGCGATGGTCGGGGCTGGCTGTCGCCGATAGATTTGTGACTGTCATTCTGCAAAGTCCGGGTAAAGTTCTTTGCATTATTGAAATTCACAAAAAATGAATAGTCAACAAAAAAATTCATAAAAAGTGAATAACAGGTAGCGTTGGTTGTGGTGCGCTGTTTCTAGCTTTTTGGGTTGTTTAGGGGAATGGGTTATTTAGGTGTGAATGCGGTTGTGTTGTGCATATAGGTTGAAAAGTAAAGAAAATCTTGATTTGTTCACATTTTGTTCCCATTGTGTGGTGGGAGACTTAAGAGTGTAAAATGAGTGATGAGTTGAGATTGAAATTGATGTTGGAGGCTTGTTATGTGTCGGGGTTCTCGCTTGATGCGCTAGAAGTGCTCACGCGTGGTCTGGATGCCCAAGCTACGCGCATTTGTTGCGGTAATGTGTCGGCTCTTCCTAAAAACAAAAAGTCGAGTGACACCCCATAAACCTTGCTAATTTTCAGAGCGCCTTGAAGCGATAAGCGTTGATTGCCTTTTTCCCAGTTGTTTAGCTGCGTAGGTAGAATTTCTATGCTCGAGGCGAAATCCTTTTGCTTCAGGTTCAAATGGTCTCTCAGCCATCTGACCCGCTCTGCGACTTTTTCCATGGATGCTTCGTCTGGTGTTTTCATGGCGCTTATTTTGCACAATTCACAAAAAATGAATATTTCTAAAAACTAATATTGACTAAATTCACTTTTAATGAATTTATTGGGGCATGGAACATGCTCGCAATATCATAGCTTCGTTGGGTTCTCGTGAGGTCGCTGAGCGCCTAGGAGTAAAGTCACCAGCTATTAGTAATGCCGTTTCTTCCGGTCAGTTTCCTGCTGCATGGTATCGCGAGTTGCGAAATCTGGGGCAAGAAAAGGGCATTGTGGTGCCTGACAGTTTATTCAACTGGAGGCGGGCAGCGGATGACCCCGATGCTTAGCCAGTCGCCTGACCTGTCTGGCCAGCTCTTGGCCGAGGGCTGCGGCTTCCTGTCGGAAAGTCTCGGCGCTCATCTCTTTCAGGTCTGCCGGGTCACCTTCATTCCTGTTGTTTCCCATTTCCTTGGTCTCCTGTGGTTGTTAACCAGTCTGCAAGACTGGTCAGCCTCGGTCCATGTTTTTTCGCGGGGTCTTCGCTCATGACTTATGCGCTCTCCAACAAGCAAATCAGCGCTCTTTTGGCTGCCAGCCGCCTCGATCTCGATGCGGCGGGCGGTGCCGAGGCCGTATCGGAAATCACTGGCTATCGCGCCCAATCCCTTGATCGGATGGCGCGCCCCAAAGAGGTGCAAGATCCAAGCCGTCAACAAAGCATGTCCTTGCTGATCTTGGCTGAGATCATCCTTTTCAGCGAGGGGCGATCCAACAATGGGGTCAAGCGCCTTGCTGATCTTGCGGGGATGATCGCCATCCCAAAGCCGGATGGCTGTCAGGTGGGGCGCGGTCATGCGGCGGTCTGTGCTGTGACCGATGAATTTGCCGGGCTGGTCAAGGCGCTGTCTGAGGCGCTTGCGGATGATGGCAAGGTCAGCGCCGAAGAGATCATCGAAAAGGATCTCTGCGGCAAACTGCAGGCCTTGGCGCGGGTTTGCATGACCCTTGAAGCGCGTTACACGGCGCGGGTTGAGGAGGGTGAATAGATGCCCGACAAGCGAGCAAAGCGAGTGCCGTCGAAGCAAGCGCCAACACATTGCGATGCAATGTGTGAGAGCGTCCATCCGCGCCCAAGACTCTTTCTTTCAAAAAAATTGGCCAATGAGCTGACCCGCATGGGCGAGGTCTGTGCCGGTGTCGTGTTCGGTGATGAGGATGCCTTTCTCGTCAATATGTCTGATGGCCGTGTCGTCTATGGGGTGTTCCTGACGGATGAGGCCGAGCTGGAGGCCTTTCTCGATGAGCAGGCCCGGCTCTCAGTTGAGGGGATTTCATGACCCTCATCATCGACCAAGCCAAAAAGCCGACCCGATATAAGAGCAACCCGGCATGCGTGAAACATTTTTGCATGGCCAAGGGCTGCTCCAATTGGGGCGCGTTCGGGATTGGGGCCTCGCTCAAGGCGGGCAGGCCGGGGCAATGGTTTTGCGCTGACCATATTGCTCAGGCGCATAAACAACTCTGCACTGAGACCCGCAAACCTTCCGACATTCCTGATTATTTGTTGCCGCAACCGGTTCGCGCTCGCAAGGCGCGGCGAGAGCGCAATCTCAAAAAACAACAAGGGGTTTTGCTATGACAGACAAGGAAACAACGTTTCCGCCGTCGAAGCCAGCGCCAGCCAATTGCAAAGCAAATGGCGAGAGCGGCCTGAAAATGCTGGATCATGCCTTGGCGCTGGCGGAAAAGGGCTTTGCGGTCTTCCCGGCCAATCCAAGCAACAAGAAATCACTGATCAAGGCTTGGCCAGAAAATGCAACCAAGGATCCCGATCAGATCCGTCAATGGTGGGCGCGGTGGCCGCGTGCGCTGATCGGCGCGCCGACCGGCTGGGGTTGTGATCTGTGGGTCTTGGACCTTGATGCAAAGGTCGATGATGTCACCGGCGAGGTGATCGAGGTTGAGGATCTGATCGCTGTTGTCGAGGAGGTCATCGGCGAGCCCTTGCCTCAGACCCTCTCAACCGCGACCCCAAGGGGCGGACGTCATCTCTTTTACCGCATGCCAAGCGATGGCCGAGAGGTGCGCAACAGGCTCGCATTCGTGCCTCATGTTGATGTCAGGGGTGAGGGCGGTTATGTCATCGTGCCGCCTTCGATCAGGGCTGACGGTGCGGTCTATCGTTGGGCTACTGAGGTCGATCCGGTCGAGGCTCCTGAGGCTCTGTTGGATCTGGTGATCAAGCCGGTCGAGCAGGCCGAGGAGGAGGGCGGTGCGGCTCCGGCGGTCAAGGGTGACTTTCAATCGACCTTGGCCGAGGAGGATGAGGCGGTCCGAAAATATGCGCTTGCGGCGGTCGATGGCGAGTGTCATGCGGTGCGCACTTGTGGCAAAGGCGGGCGTAACAATCAGCTCAACAAAGCGGCCTTTTCCATCGGGCAATTGGTCGGTGCTCAGGTGATCACCCGCGCCATGGCTTTCGGCCTGTTGCAGGATGCGGCGCAAAGCAATGGCTTGATGAAAGATGACGGCGCAAAGGCCGTGCAAGCAACGATCAATAGCGGGCTGAATGATGGGGCCAATCATCCACGCGACCTGTCCGAGATCCGCGCCAAAGCCGCCCGCCGGGCCCCTCGCTCCGGCTCTTATCCTCCAGCGCCGAGCCCTGATGACTATGGCGGATTTGCTGAGGATAGCCCAAAAGGAAATCACCCTGAAAGCCAAGAGGATCACGGGGATAATGCCGAAAAAGCGGCAAAAGGAAATCAGGAGGGCGAGGCCGGGGATAAGCCCAAAAAGAAGCGCAAAAAGAAATCATCCTTTGCCGTGCCACCAAAGCGGTCGGATGGATCGGCGCTCTACTCGGCCTTGGATCGTGAGCTCGCTGAGCTGGAGCGCAATGATCTGGGCAATGGCGAGCGGCTGCAGGCGCGGTTTGGTCAGGATTTGCTCTATGTGCGAGACATTGGCTGGCACCATTGGTGCGGCTCGCATTGGACCGAGGATGACGCTTGGGAGTATGTTCACAAGCGCGCTCATGAGACCGCAAGGGCAATGCAGGATGAGGCGACCGCCTTGCGCCATGAGCCGCCGGACTGGTTGCAGGATGAGGAGGAGATCGCCGAATTTGCCAATAGTCATTTCGGCTTTGCGATCTCCTGCGGCAATGCCGGGCGGATCGCCAACATGATCACTACCGCTCAGAATTACATGACGGTCGAGCCCTCCGAGATGGATGCTGATCTCATGGTCATCAATCTGGAAAATGGCACCATGAAACTTGAGGGCGCGTGCGAGACCTTGAAGCCTCACCGGCGCGAGGATCGCTTGGCCAAGGTGATGCCGGTCAGCTATGACCCAGACGCGCGCTATGAGGTGTTCCAGCGGTTCATGGATACGGCGATCCCATGCAAGAAAAAGCAGGCCTTCCTGCAGGTTTGGGCGGGGCTTTGCCTGACCGGCCTGACGCGTGAGCAGAAATTCGTTTTCAACTTCGGTGAGGGTGGTAACGGCAAATCGGTGTTTATGGATCTGCTGGCCAAGATGATGGGGCCCTATGCGGCAACAATCAATTTCTCGACCCTGTTGAAGGATGACCGCAAGCGTGGCTCCGAGGCGACCCCGGATCTCGCCCGCTTGCCCGGTAAGCGCTTGGTCAAGGCCTCCGAGCCTGAGCGTGGGTCTGTTTTGGCCGAGGCGGTGATCAAGGAAATCACCGGTGGTGAGCCTTTGCAGGTGCGCAAGTTGCGTGAGGATTTTTTCGAATTTTTCCCGCAATTCAAGCTCATGGTTTCGGGCAATCATCGGCCCTCGATCCGCTCGGCTGACCGAGGGATCTGGCGGCGCGTGGTGCTGTTCCATTGGGATCAGAATATCCCTGAGGATCAGCAGGACAAGGGCTTGCCAGACAAGCTTTGGCAAGAGAGGAGCGGGATCCTCAATTGGCTGCTGGATGGCGTCAGGCGCTATCTGGAGGAAGGTTTGCAGGTGCCGGACGTGATCACCAAAGAAACCAACGACTATAAGGAGGACAGTGACCCGCTTGGGCGCTTCATTGCTGACTGTATCGAAAAAGCCGAGGGCGAGGAGGTCAACGCCACCACCCTCTATGAGGCCTATTGCTCATGGGCGCGGTTGAATGAGGCTCCGATCTATAAGGCGACCGGCTTTGGCCGGGCCATGGTCGAGCGTGGGCTTGAGAAGCGCAAAAAGCGCACGGTCAGCTATCTCAACATTCGGCTGGATTATGTCATGCCCGATGCTGGCGGCGTCCATGACGGTCCTCCTGTGCCACCCGTGCCGCAAAGTGTGGAGGATTACAACGGTTAAAGGGTGCGCAACTGTCGCCAACTGTCGACAAACTGTCGACGGGAAAAACGTAGTCTTTTCAAGGCTGCGTAGAGGGTTGCGATAGTTGCGAGGGTTTTGGCTGTATCAAGGCTCATGTGGGTGTGTGTGGGTGTGTGTGCGTAACCTTTTAACCTTATGTAACTGTCGCAACTGTCTACCCATTTAGTTAACTAATTGAAAAATATATAAAAACAGGTTCGACAGTTGTCTTTGAAACTGTCGATCAACCGTCGACAAACTGTCTCCCTTGTGAAATTTGACAATAAAGGCTCAGCAAATGGTTGAAATTTACAAATCCGGTCCGGTCATGCCGTCCAATGCGACCGCAAAGGTCTATTATCACGCGCCTGCCGTCCCAGCCCGTCAGGAGAGCCTTGAGCCCAAACCGATCAGCATTGTCGGGCTCCTGCGGTGGGTCTATGGCGATCAGAAAGCTGACCGCGTGAGTGGCTATCAGGCCGATGATGCGGTCTTGGGCTTTGCCAATGCCAATGGCACCTTTGACCGGATCGAGGAAATGGGCGTGATGATTTCCGGCTCCGGGCCTGTCGGTCAGGATCTCGACCCGGCGGCGCTGGCTGTCCATGAGACAGTTTGCTTTTATGCGGGAATGGGGAAAGAACAGGCCATGCGGGCGGGCGCTCTGGTTCTCTATGCGCGGGCCGGGTTTGAGCCGGGGGTGCTCAGCGAGCTGCCAGCCCTGCGCTGCTATGATCTCGGCAAGTGTAGCTATTGGGCCGATGACCAACGGTTGAGCTTTATCCCCAGCAACATGCTGCGCAAGCCTTGCGGCTATGACGGGCCATATATCCGCAAGGGGCAGGCCTGCGATATTGTCTTTTCTCGTGACCATGCAAGTCATGCCAACGAATTGAAAAAATGGGAAATTTGGGCCTGTGGCCTTGAGGAGATCCATGCCATGATCCCGCGCCTGCATCGCTGGGCCCTCAAGCCCTTCGAGCTGCCGTCTTTCGTCAGGCGGGTGCAAGACCCGGTTGAAAGCCAGCTTTAGGGCTTGTGCAATCAAATCGTTTGACATAGCTTTTAATAGTCGAAAAGCACCCGCGATTTGCTCACGTAGCAAACGCGGGTTTTTTGTTGGCGTTCCTTGTGGTGAGGTGAACCCGCTCCGGCTTGATTGTCCGGGGCGGGTTTTCTCATGGCCGATCTGGAGTGATGCGATGTGATTGATGTGGATCTATCCAACTTCGAGAAGACGCTCGACCTCATCCAGATGATGGGCAACAAGTCGCCCCGGATGCTGCAGGCAACCGTTCGTCAGGCCGGGCGTCAGGCCATGACCCCATGGCGTCAAGCCACTGCCAAGCAGTCGGGCGTCAAGGCACGCAAGGTCCAGCGTTCAACCAAGTCCAAGAGTTATGCAAGCGCTGGGAATTTCGTCTTTGAGATCCGGGTGCGAGCCGAATGGTCTTACCTGACCGAGTTCAGCCCGGCCCAAACCGATGAGGGGATCGAGGCCAGCCCGTGGGGATCGCGTCAGATCTTCGCCGGGTCATTCTTCGGCACGGTCGAGGCGGGCAAGTCAGGCAAGTCTCATCTTGGCGTCTTCATTCGCCAGACTGAGGACCGCCTGCCGATCCGCCAGCTCTATGGCCCAAACGTGGCAGTAGAGGGCGCTCGCGGCAAGGCGGCGGATACGTTCGAGAAAGAGAGCGAGGAGGCCCTCAATGCAACCCTACAACAAGAGATCGCTCAGCTCTTTGCCTGACCCGACCCCGGTTAACCCGCCCAAGGCGCGCGGGTCCTTCCAGCCCCCACCCCCGCCCGCGGGGTTGTAACCTCCCGTGGGTTTTCTAGTTAAAGCTATGTTTTTGTTGGGTTAACGCGGTTAACGGGGTTAACGGAAATGGGCGATCAGGTTAACAGTGAGACGCTTTTCAAGACGGTGACTGAGCTCGCCGAGATGGAAGGGATCTCTAAAGCGGCAATCTCCAAGCGGCTCAAAAAACTTGAGGCCGCTGGGCTGGAGCTCAAGCGCAATGAGCGCGGCCATATTGTCGGGGTGCCGGTTGCTCACTATGAGGCGCTCGCCAATGTGACCATTGATCCGATCAAGGTGTCGGCGGCGCGTCCTGATGCTGACAAACCGAAAGCGGATGGCCAGCCAAGTTCGACGGGGCCTTTGCCGGGGTCGCTGGAGCATAAAAGGCTTGAGGAAAAGCAGCTCGATATTGACCGCAAGAAGCGCGCCGAGGCCCTTGAGATGGGGCAATTGGTGCGGCTGGATCTGTTGCGGCCTGCTTTGGAGCGGGCGGGCAAGGTGATCCAAGCCGGGATCAACCGGCTCGAAAATAGAGCCGATGACATTTGTCTCGCGGCTGAAAAGGGGTCGCATGCGGCGCGGCTGGAATTGAAAGGATATTCGGCTGAGATCTGTGACCTTGTAGCCAAGGAGCTGGCGGCGATTGCTGCCGAGGCTCCTGAGGGAGATCCGCCGCTTTAACTGTTGGTGTTGTTATGGCTTGGTTTGCGGGCGCTGAAAAACTGATCTTCGGTGAGCTTGCGGCTGGTATCAAGCCAAACTTGCCGGTGAGTTTCCCTGACTGGATTGAGAAAAATATTGTCCTGATTGACGGTGATCATGCGGGGCAATTGTGGAGCCGGTCGAATGCGCCTTATCTCATCGAGCCTGCGGAATGTTTGAGCGTTGAGCATCCGTGCAATGTGGTGACAATCCGCAAGAGCCAGCAAACCGGGGCGTCAATTCTGGCCCTGTCGTGGGCGCTCTATATTGCGGATCAAACGCCTGCCAATACGCTTTTTGCGGTGCCTTCGATTGATGCGCTCAAGGATATGAGCGATCAGAAATTCCGGCCCTTGATTGACGCTTGGGAGAAAGAAACCGGGCGGCAAGTCATCAAGCCGATGACCAGCCGGTCGGATGAGGGCTCCTCAAAATTCCTGAAAAAGTTTCCCGGCGGCTATATCAAATTTGCCAATGCCAACTCGGCGATGGATCTGTCATCCAAGACGGTCAAATATGGGATCAAGGATGAGGTTTCCAAGTGGCAGGATATTTCGGGCGAGGATGACCCGGAAACGCTTTTCTTTGGTCGCTTCACTGCCTTTCGCCGGGCCAAGACTTACAAGATTTTTCAGCTCTCGACGCCTGAGCTTGACGCGGGCGAGGAGGGTGGCAAGGGTGTCGGTCACTGCAGAATTGACCGGGCCTTTCTCGCGTCTGATCAACGCTTTTGGTATATCCAATGCCCTGAATGTGGTGAATATTTCTATCAGCATTTTGACGGCTTGGTGATTGATGAGAAGTCGCCTCACAAGTCAAAATATGAATGTCCGCATTGCGGCCATCATGTGAGTGAGGCCGAGCGAGTGAAGGGCGTCAAGGCCGGTCACTATCGGGCGCACCGGGGCAATGAGGGCCGTGAGCCCGGTTTCCATATGGATGCTTTTGTCTCGCTGATGATGAGCTATGAGGCAATTGCCGAGGATTGTCTGGCGTCAGAAAATGGCGGATCCAAAGGACCAAAGGGCTTTAAAAACCTTGTCCTTGGCTTGCCCTTTGCCATGAAAGGCAATGCGCCTGAGTGGAAACGCTTGATGGAGCGGTCTCAGCACTATCCTGAAAACCAGATCCCGCGCGGTGGCCTCATTCTGGTTGCCGGTGCTGACGTGCAGCATAAGGGGATTTGGGTCATCATCAAGGCCTTTGGTCGTGGCAAGCAAAGCTGGACCATTTCGGCCCGGTGGCTGGATGGTGACACGACTGACGCCAATGAGGGCGCTTGGAAAAAGCTTGCGCGTGTCTATGAGGAAGAGTTTCCCGATATCAATGGTTGTCTCAGACCGATTGAGATGATGTGCGTTGATGCGGGGGACGGTGGCCGGGCCGGGGCGGTTTATACTTGGTGCGGTGCGCGTCTCAAGGCGCAAGCGATCCATGGGG
Organism: Cohaesibacter intestini; assembly: GCF_003324485.1. NCBI lineage: Bacteria > Pseudomonadati > Pseudomonadota > Alphaproteobacteria > Hyphomicrobiales > Cohaesibacteraceae > Cohaesibacter > Cohaesibacter intestini. The sequence continues at coordinate 416,747 of NZ_QODK01000004.1, forward strand.
TGGACGGCTGGGGCAAGCCTCCGATTGGCCCTGAAAAGCCGATCACCTATGACTATCAGGGGCGGCGGGTCAAGGATGGCGCAACGCTTCGCGCGGTCGGAACATGGGATCTCAAGGCGACCTTTTATGACAATCTTCACAAAGAGGGGGTTGTCTCCGGGGCTTCTGAGGATCCGCCGGGATATTGCCATCACGGCGATTTTTTGCCGGATTGGTATTACAAGCAGATCACCTCTGAATATCTCAAGGATGTGATTGTCGCCGGGATCCCCAAACAGAAATGGCAACCGGTCGGCGATAACCATTTGCTTGACTGCGAGATCTATGCGGTTGCCTCTGCCGAGATCCTCCAGATCTCTCTCTTTGAGGATCACAATTGGCACTATCTCGAAAAACAATATGGCTTGCTTGGAGAGGTCGGCGCGCAACAGGAGCTTTTTGCACCTGAGCCCGTCAAGGCCCTGACCAAGCCTGACCCGGACCCTGAGCCGGATCCTCAGCCTGAGAGCAACAGTCCAGCCGATGGTTGGTTGTCTGACGGTGATGGATGGCTTGGGCAAAATGATGATTGGTTGAGCTGATGAGCTGGACACAAGAAGATTTGGCCAATCTCAAAAAGGCCTTTGCCCTTGGTGCCAAGAAAACCCGGATTGCTGGTGAGGAGGTCGAATATCGGTCTCTGAGCGAGATGAAAGAGATCATTGACATGATCGAGCGGGATCTCGCCGGGCAACCTCGATCTGACTTTATCCAAACAATCTATGAGAGTTAGCGCCATGGGCTTTTTATGGAATGCTGCGGGTGTGCTTGCCTCAGGGCAGGCGCTCCAATATGTGCGCTATCAGGTCGGTCGCTCGATCATGGGTCAGCGCTCCTATGCTGCCGAGATGCTGGCCAAGCGCTTTCGTGAGTTCGTCGCGCCTCGCACCTCTGCCAATGCCGAGGTGCGGCCATCGGCTGGCACGGTGCGGGCCAATGCCCGTCAGGCGGTGCGCGACAATCCGGTCGCTGAGCGGATCGTGCGGCTGTTTGAGATCTATCTCATCGGGCGTGGGATCAAAACCAAGTCGAGGACCGGGGTCAAGACGCTCGACAAAAAGACAAACAAGCTGTTTGACCAATGGGCCGAGGTTGCCGATTTTGGCGGCGAGGAGACCTATTATGGTCTCCAGCGGCTTGTTGTGCGCGCGATGGCTGAGAGCGGCGCGGTGCTGATCGTCTATCGGTGGGATCGGGATTTTCCGGTTTTGCCTTTGCGGCTGCAGGTGCTTGAGATTGATCACCTTGATCATTCGAAAGATGGGCCTTTGCCTCAGGGTGGCCGCATTGATATGGGGATCGAATTTGACCGGCATGGTCGGCGGGTCGCCTATCATATCTATGATGAGCATCCCGGTGAGGCGATCTCTTATGATGGCTTCCAAAGCACCCGATTTTTGGCGGAAGATGTGATCCATCTTTATCGCAAGGATCGGCCCGGTCAGATCAATGGTGTGAGCTGGCTTGCTCCGGTGCTGCCAACGCTCAAGGATCTCAATGAGTTTTTTGAGGCCGCATTGGTCAAGGCCAAGATTGAGGCTTGCTTTGCGGTCTTTCGGCAACGTCCTCAGGCTGGAGGCGCGGTTCTGCCCGGTACAAAGGATGAGAGCGGTGGTCCATCGGTGAGCAAGATCTCGCCGGGGGTGATCATTGATGGCAAGCCGGGTGAGGAATTCAAGGCGGTCGCGCCTTCGAGCAATTCCAGCTTTGAGATGTTCGTCACCAATATTCTGATGTTGGTGGGGATCGGCGTCTCGATGACGTATGACCTCGTTTCCGGCGATATGCGCAAGGCCAATTATAGCTCAATGCGCGCCGGGCGGTTGCCCTTCTATCGGTTTGTTCTGCAGACGCAAGAGCTGTTGCTCATTCCTCGCTTTTGCTCTCGCGTCCAAAAGTCGTTCATTTTTGCGGCGGTGCTCAAGGGTGAGCTCAAGCCGAGAAAAGGCGGTTACCCGGCTGATTTCGTGCCGCCGGTGCAGGAAAATCTCGATCCAATCAAGGATATGCAGGCCGACATTTTGGCGGTCAAAGCCGGTGCCATGCCACCGCAAGAATTTACTGCTCGCTGGGGCCGTGATTTCGACGATGTGGTCGCAAAATTTGTTGAGGCTGATCAGGTGCTCAAGGATGCCGGGATCCGCTTTGACTATTCGGGCAATGTGAATGCAAAGGCTCAAGCGGCGGATCCGCCGGATGATGCCGATGATGATGACAATGACAAGAAAGGTGATGATGATGCCCAAGAAGACTGAGCAAAAGCGTTTCCAGCCGGGCAATCAGAGCCTCTCTCGCGCGGCTGACCTGACGCCTTCAAGCTATGATGAGGGGTCGCGCTCTGTTGAGGCGATCCTCTCAACCGGGTCGCGGGTGCGGCGCTGGTATGACTTCGAGGAGCTGGAAATCAGTGACGCGGCGATTGATTTGACCCGCGCGGCTGGTGGTCAAGTCAAGCTCCTCGATCATCACAATCAGCGTGAGCGGTCTGCTGTTCTCGGCACGGTCGGCGATGTTCGGGTCGAGAATGGCCAGCTTGTTGGCCGGTTGACTTTCGCTGACAGTGAGGCCGGTCGAGATGCCGAGGGTCAGGTCAAGCGCGGTGAGCTTTCCAGTGTGTCGATTGGTTACAAGGTCGATAATTGGGAGCGCACCGGCATTGAGGATGACCGTGAGATCTGGACGGCGCGCAAGTGGGAGTTGCTTGAGGTGTCTCTCGTTTCCGTTCCTGCCGATCCGTCTGCAAATATTCGTTCCTTGCCGCAAGGCGAACCTATTGAAACCCCAGAAAATGAGGATGGCGCGATGTCAACCGAAACCGATAACCAGCGGGCTGATCAGTCCGCCAATCAGGATCCTGTCAATGGTGGCAATCCTGCAACCCCTCAGGAAACGCGGGGCGCTCCGAATGAGCCTGCTGCGCCTGTCCAGTCTGAGCGCTCTGCTGCAACGATTGATTATGTTTGCGGTCAGGCCGAGGCCTCTGGCCTTGGTATGGATTGGGTGCGCTCGATGAGCGGTCGCACTGAGCAGGAGGTGCGTGATGCGGCGCTGAATGCTCTGCAGGCTCGCACCTCGGCTCCGACCAATGGCACGCATAACGAGACAACACTCGACAACCCGGCCAATATGCGCGGTGCCTTGATTGATGCCTTGGCCTCGCGTGCGGCTGGTAGCCAGCCGAGTGATCAGGCCCGTCAGTTTACCTCCTATTCGATTGTTGACGTGGCGGCGACCGCGATGGGCGAGCGGGCAAGGTTCGGGCGCAATGATGTTGATATCATCCAGCGCGCTCTCACCACCGGTGATTTCCCGCTCATCCTGGAGGGGGTCAATCATCAGCTCATGCGGCGTGAATATGATCGAGCGGCTCCAACCTATCGCGAGATTATGCGCCGGTCTGACCTGCAGGATTTCAAGACCTCCAGCTCATACAGCCTTGGCGATTTCCCGACGCTCAAGCAGGTGACGGAAAAGGGCGAGATTGATTTCGGTGGTATCTCGGAAGGCAAAGAGACCTCTCAGCTCAAGACCTTCGGTCGGCGTGTCTCGATCACCCGTCAAATGCTGATCAACGACAATCTCGGCGCATTTGCTGACATTGGCCGTCGAGCGGCTCAGGCTGTTTTGCTGTTCGAGAATGGTCTGGCTTACAAGATCTTGCTCGCCAATGGCGGCAATGGTCCAAAGTTGTCGGATGGCAAAGCGCTGTTTGATGCCGCTCACAATAACTTGCTGGCTGCGGCGGCGCTTGGGGTCGCCGGGGTTTCTGCTGCTCGTAAAGCAATGCGTTTGCAGGAGAGCCTCGACAAGCAGCGCTTGAGCATTCCGGCGAAAAAGCTGCTGGTTGGCCCGGATCTGGAAACGGAAGCGGAAATGTTCCTTGCTCAGGTCACCCCGACCAAGCAGGCCGATTTCAACCCGTTCAGCGGCAAGCTGGAGCTGGTTGTCGAGTCTGAGATCACCGATAAATCTTGGCGTTTGTTCGCTAACCCGGAAATGTATGACGTGATGACCTACGGTTATTTGCGTCAAAATCCGGGGCCGATCTTCATGCGCAACCAGTCGAGCCCGGTCGATGGTGTTGAGCTGGTCGTGGTGCTTGATTTCCATGTGTCGGCGTCTGATTTCCGTGGCGCGGTCAAAAATCCCGGCCAATAATTAGGCCGATCCAATCCATCCCTTGAGCAAAAGCCTAGCCCTCGTGCTGGGCTTTGCTCGTTTTAAGGATCCAAAATCATGAAAAACTATCTTTCCGAGGGCAATGTCATTGATGTGCCTGCGCCTGCTGGCGGTGCCAAGTCTGGCGATTTTGCTCTGATCGGTTCTCTGTTTGGCTGCTATGTTACCAGTGCCGATGAGGGCGAGCTGGTGGGGCTTGAGCGTAACGGCAAATATGATGTGCCGTTTACTGGCAATGCCGTGGCAGTTGGTGCCAAGCTTTATTGGAAGGCTGCAGATAAGGCTTTCACTGGGGCCGCAACTGACAACACGTTGGTAGGTATTGCCGTCTCAGCTTCGGCTGATAGCAAGGTTGAGATCGTGCTGGTCCCGACCGTGGTTTAACCATGTCCCTGCGGCGAGCTATGGCGACCGTCTCCGCTGGCATTAACAACCAAGTTTTTGGTGAGCGCTATCTGATCAGTCGGGTGGTGCGTGACCAATATGGCAATGTTGATGAGAGCGGGGCGGTCGAGCCTTTTGAATGCGTGGGTGTCCCGCAAGAGAAAGAGTTTTCGCAAAAGCTCGATGGCGAGCGGATCGGCGTCAACTTTAAGGGTGATGTGACCCTGACAGTGCCGTTTATCCGGTTTCGAAAAGCTGACTTGCCGCCGGGCTTTATCTTCAAGGAATTGGACCGGATCGAGCAGCTCGACCATGAGCAGAATGCTTATGTGGTTGAATATGCTCCTCCTGCGTCCTCCAATGACCTGATCAGCGTCAAGGTGTCAGTGGCATGATTATCAGATCCATTTTGCAAATGCTGCTTGTGCAGGCGATCAAGGCCGCTGAGACCCTTGCTGGTCAAGAGCGGGTGTTTGATGCCCTGATCGGCAATATCATTAAGGACAAGGCGCACCATTGCGCACCTATCGTGATTGTTAATTCGGAGGATACGCAATTGTCCCTCAATCCTTCGGTGTTCAAGGGGCGATCTGAGCAGACCTTTCTGATCTCAATGGCGGTGCTTTATGCCGATGAGAAAGCCGCCAATGATCCAAGCCGACAAAAATGGAAATTGCCTTATTCCGATCCGGGGGCGGTGATCTATCTCTCGCGTCTGGAGCGAGGGGTCTTGTTCGCCTTGCAACCCGAAAGCAGCGAGGCGGCTGAGCTGTTTCATGATGGGTTGGATCTGGTAACCGGTAAGAGCATGGTCGGTGGTGGTCGCAAAGATGGGGTGCGGTTTGCCGCGCGTGAGATCCATCTGACCGCGCGCATGCTGGCCGAGCCTGCGCCTCACAAGCCTGCCACCGGCTGGGTGGATCGGTCGCTCACTTATCTTGAAAATGTCTCTGAGACGGCACGGCATGCGGCTTTGCTGCGGGCTGATATTGCCGGGGACCCGGCGGCGCTACCACAATTGGCTGAGCTGGCTGAGCGCAACATGAGCAACGGTGAGGCTCAATTGTTGGGGCTTGGTGATCTTGTGCCGGATGAGGGCGGTTTTGTCTGGTTGCCGGTCGATGGTCGTGACCCGGCTGATAAGGTTTTGGATTGATGGATCCCTTTCAGGAAATCTTATCGCGGCTCACTGTGGCTGAGAAGCGGATCGAACGGCTCATCCGACCGGGCCGGATTACCAAAGTTGGCAGTGACTTTTCTGAGGTCTCGGTCGGGCCGGGTGACCCTATCCGCGCGCGTAAAAAGAGCTTTGCGGCGGGTGCGGTCAAACTCAACATTACCGCAAGTGAGAGCGAGCCTGTCACGCTCTTTTGTCCCAATGGCGATGCGCGACAAGCTTTTTACCTGCCCGGTGATTGGACTGGTGAAAATGAAAATCCTTCTGAGGGGCCCGATGAGCTGAGGCTGACGGTCGGCAAGACTTCCTTGCTGATCAAGGATGGTCAAATTCTGGCTGAGGTCGATGGCAAGCGTTTTGAGCTGACCGGCTCCGGGATCCGCACGGTCGGCAATGTCGATCTTGATGAGGGTTATGTCAAAAATAACGGTGTGACGATTGATGAGACCCATACCCATGGCGGGATTGCAGAAGGTCCGGCGCGCACGCTCACACCAAAATGAGGAAAGAAACCATGTCCAAGACAATCAAATGCAAGGTTACTGACAAGGCCGGTGAGCGGATCAATGGCGCGCCGGTCAAGCCGGGGCAGACAATCGAGCTGAGCGAGAAACAATTCAACCATTTTTGGTTGCTCGGTCATGTCACCACCTCGGCGCATGAAAAGTCCGAGGCAAAGGCCAAGGCTGCGCCAAAGGTTGACAAGGCTCCGACCGTGTCGCGTGCAAAAGACGATGCCGGGGATTGATCGCAACACTGGCAAGATGGCGAGCGAATGGGATCATACGATCCAAAGCATTCGGGATTACATCTTGCCGACGCCTTTTGGTGTGCGCGTGATGCGTGAGGATTTTGGCTCGCTCATCCCCTTTATGTTGCTGCGCGAAAATCTCGACAACGAAAATGCGCTCCTGATGTTTTGGGCGATTGCTTTGGCGATTGACCTTTGGGAGCCGCGTTTTGATGTCAAGCGGGTCAAGCCTGCTGAGACGGTGACCACCCGGCGAAAAGGCCGGTTGCCGGTCGCGGTCGTTGGCGATTTCATGCCGCGCGGTCATCTGGGTGATTTCACGGTCGAAAAGCACAATGTCTCTGTGCTGCTTTAGGGTTGGAGAAAGTCAATGTCCAATAGCCTTTGGCCTGAGGGCCTCCCTTTGCCAACTATGGTCAATGAGATTGACTATGAGGCTTTTCTGGCGGCTCGGATTGATCGTGCGGTGGAAAGCTTTGCAGCGCAAGGGCTGACCTACGATGTGGAAGCGCTGGAGACTGACCCGGCTGTGATCCTTCTGCAGGTTTCGACCTATGAAGAATTGTTGATGCGGCAAAGCGTCAATGAAGCGGTGCGAGGTCAATTTCTGCCCTTTGCGACTGGTACGGATATCGACTATCTGGGCGGCTTTCACAAGCTGCCTCGGATGGTGGGTGAGAGTGATGATCGCTATCTCACAAGGATTGTGCTCAAGACCAGCGCGGGCGATCTTGGGGGCAGTGAGCCACATTATAAGCTCATCGCCATGACTGCCGATATCCGGGTCGCGGATGCCAAGCCTTATCGGATTGGTCGGGATCCAACTGTCCATGTGGCGATCATCTCGACGGACAATGATGGCGTGCCGGATGCCGACTTGCTGGCGGTGGTGGATGCTGCCTTGCAAAGCCCTGAGGCGCGCCTGACCAATGACACAATCATTGTCGCGCCTGCCGCGCGGGCGGTGACCAATGTGCATGCGCGGGTCTGGCTGTTGCCGGATGCCTCGGTCACGGTGATCGAGGAGATGCGAGCTCAGCTCATTGCTGCATGGTCTGAGATCATGCTCTTGGGCCGCGATGTCAATGACACTTGGCTCAAGGCCAAGCTTTATCATGCGGGCGTGCATCGCATTGAGATCGTTTCTCCGGCCTCTGACAAGCAGGTGCCTTTCACTGAGGTCGCTGTCTTGGGTGAGGTCAATATGGAGCTCGCTGGAAGGGCTTTCTAAATGTCTCTTTCCTCTTTGTTGCCATCGAACGCGACCCCATGGGAACGCGCGATGGCTGACGCCATGGCCATGCCTCAAGTCTTGCACGATGCCATTGGCACGATGCGGGGCTTTAAGCATGATCACCCGTCGCCCTCCTTTCTGTTGCCGCTGATCATTGAATATGGGCTGACCGAGCTGACGCCTTACATTGCCAATCAATACACCCTCGTCAATGAGGGGCCGGATTGGACCCGGATCCGCTCCAGTGATGGGGCGGTCGCGCTGGGGCTTGGCTGGCTGGATCTGTCGGCTGAGATCGAGAAGGCCAAACCGAGCCGCACATTCTGGAACCAGATCACCCTCATTTTTTCCAGCCTGCCGGGGAATGATGACCCGGTGCTCGAACAGATTGAAGGGGTGACGCGGCTGTCAATGGCCATGCGGTCGGATCTCTGGCGCGGTGTCTTTGCCTATGACGTGCGGGCCGCTGAGGCGAATGGCGCGCGGCTCGACAATGCCATGCTGGATTTCTCAAGCGGGATCCGGGTCAAGGATGGCGGGGCGATCTGGTCTTTTTGCCGGACATGGGAAGCCGATTTTCTGCTCTCTCAAGCGGTCGGTGAGGCGCTCGATCTCTGGATTGACGTGCCGGTCGATGAGAATGCCGGTCTGACCTGGGCGGATGCCACGATCCCGTGGAGTGAGGCCAATTTCCCATGGGTGTCGGACGCGGTGGCGCAACGACGCTTTGTGATGCTGAACCAGCTCAAGCAGCTCTCCTATCTGGTTGGTCTGTTTGATGAGGCTGGTGAGGCCATTGGCTATCGTCGGGCGCGGGCGGTCCATCCGGTCGGGGTCGCGGTCGATGGTGCCTATCAGTTTAACGGGGTCTCGCTGGCGCCAAGTGAGGCGGGGGATCGGCTCTATGTGGAAGCGCTCACCGCGTTTAATGACGCGGATCTGATGACCGCTCACCATATCGCGCTGATTGCTGAGGCTGACATTGCGGCGGGTGTGTTGCCCGGTCGCATGTGGCTGACGCCTGATCTCGTCTCCGGCGGGGTTGAGATGGCGCGGCAAGCGGTCGAGATCCCCTTGCGCAAGACGGTGCGCGAGCAAATCAAGTTTCAAGTGAGGGTATGATGGCAACGCGGGATGAACTAGACCACGTAATTGACCGGGCGGTCGATAAACCTGAGTGGAAAGGCGTGACCTTCCACGGTGAGCAACCGCTGATCCAAGGCGGTGAGCTCAATGAGCTGCAGACCATTGCGCGCGCTCGCACGCGGCGGATCGGCAACCTGATCGCCAATGATGGCGACCGGATTTCCGGGGCGTTGGCAATTGTCGATATTGAGGCCGCTGCCGTGACGCTGGAAGCCGGTGAGATCTATATCGCCGGGGACGTGCTGGCGGTTGAGGCTCAGGTGCTTGAGGCTGTCTCAATGGTCGGCCTTGTCGAGATCGGCGTGCGGCTGGTCAAGAGCGAGCTGACCGATGAGGAGGATCCTCAGCTCAAGGGTCAGGTGTCGGGATCGGATGCGGAAGGCGAGCCCGGTGCGGCGCGTGAGATCTGGTCTCTGACTTGGGGCCTGCTTGACGATGGCGGTGACGGTGATTTCTATCGCGTCTATTCGCTGCAGGATGGGGCGATCATTGATCAGACCCCTCCGCCTGCGCTGGAAGGCGTGAGCGCGGCGATTGCTCAATATGACCGCGTGCGCGGCAACTATATCGTGTCGGGCAATCGTGTGACGGCGCTCGGCAAGGACGGCACCAAACAATATTTCTCGATTGAGCAGGGTGAGGCCAATATCCAAGGTCGCAAGCGCACGCGCTTTGCTGCGCTGAGGATCGGCCATGAGGAGGATTTCGAAGTTGCGGCGGTGCCGGGTGAGACCCACACGATTGCCAGCTCAGTGGCGGCCACAATCACGGTCGCCTATGCGCCGATTGCCGAGGTGACCCAAGTCCTGATCGAGAAAGAAAAGACCGTCCAGATCACGCGCGGGACCACCACCAATGGTGTGGATGGCCTGCCTGACAATAGTGTGACCAGCATCATTTCTGTGGTCCAAGGCGGCACAACCTTTGTACAGGGCACAGACTATCAATTGAGTGCTGGCGGGATGGATTGGCAATTGCCGGGCGCTGAACCTGCCGAGAGCACCACTTACAACGTGACCTATCGCTATCGCACGGTCGTGGTGCCGGATGCCTTTGATGCCACCTCGATCACTGTGTCGGGCTCGGCTGCAGGTGGTCAGGCGATCCTTGCCTATACCTACAAGCTTCCTCGGATCGATCTGATCTGTTTGGACAAAGACGGGTTTCCGGCCTATGTCAACGGCGTGCCGGGCTCAACCTTGGAGCCGCAAAGCCCTGCGGATTTGCTCAAGCTGGCCGAGGTGCATAATGATTGGTTCGGCACGCCTGCGGTGGTCAACAATGGCACCTTTGCGGTGAGCTATGATGAGCTCGCCCGGCGCTGGGCGCATATGGAAAATATGACCCGCATGCTGCAGCTTTCGCTGTTGGAGGCGCAAGCGGTGCGGCGGGACAATGCACGGGTGCGCAACACATTCGTTGATCCGTTTCTCGATGATAGCAACCGCGATGCGGGCGAGGTGCAAAATGCTGTTGTATTTGGCGGTCTCCTCCAGTTGCCGATTGCTGCCACCTTTTACACTGCGCCACTGACCGGCCCGGTGCTCCTTGACTATGAGGAGGAGGTGATCATCGCGCAAGAGGCGCAATCCGGGTGCGAGCCGATCAACCCCTACATGAACTTTAACCCGATGCCCGGCGCGATGGAATTGTCGCCTCAAGCGGATTACTGGACGGTCTCGGCCTCTGAGTGGGCCTCGCCGGAAACGCAAGAATTCCAGCGCGGCACGCGGTGGGATGGTGGGCCGCTCCAGACCGTGGATGAAAGCACCCGGTCACTTGGGTCGCGCACCGAGCAGGCCGAATTCATGCGGTCAATCTCGGTGACGGCGGTGATCAAGGGCTTGTCGGAAGGCGAGCAACTGGCCGAGCTGACCTTTGATGGCCGCGATGTCAAACCGGCGGGCGTGCAGGTGGCTGATGCGCAAGGTGAGATCGAGGTCGCTTTCACGATCCCGGAAAATGTCACCACTGGCACAAAACAGGTCTTTGCTAAATCGGCGGCGGGGCTTGAGGCGTGGGCGGTGTTCACGGCTGAGGGGGCGATCAATATCGAGACCCTGCAGCGGGTGACTGCAATCAGCATTTGGCAACGGGGCGTGGTGGATCTGGTCGAGCAATCGAACGGCGATGGCTTCTCCTTTTGGGATAATCCAAACCGGACCTCCGGATCCGGGGAAGGGGGCAACACGGGGGATAGTGATCCTCAGGCGCAAACCTTCACGCCTGCGGAACCCCGTCAGGTCATTGGTGTGGATTTCAAGCTCTGTGCCATCGGTGATGAGGCCAACGGGATCTTGGTCAATCAGGTGACGGTTGAGAATGGCATTCCAACCTCGGAGATTGTCTCTGAGGGCTTTGTGTCCATGGCTGGCGCTGTCGTGGGCTGGAAGGGCGCACGCTATCGCCTGCCGGTCCTGACCGAAAGTGACCGTGAGCATGCCTTTGTCATTAAGACCGATGACGGGGTGCATGCGGTGGCCGAGGCGACCTTGGGCGCGCTCGATGTGGTCAATCAACGCTATATCACGGGTCAGCCCTATACGGTCGGCGTGCGGCTGTCGTCCTCCAATGCCAAAAGCTGGACGCCTCATCAAAATTCGGATCTGACTTTCAGGCTCATCGCGGCGCGTTACACGCAAACCACAAAGACAGTTGATCTTGGATCTCATGCCTTGGTCAATTGCTCTGATTTGCAGGTTCGGGCCGGGGTGTTTGTGCCGTCCGGTGACTGCTCGGTGACCTTTGAGATTGAGCGCACCAATGGGGTGATCTATCGCCTCACGGCGGGTCAGGTCTTGTCTCTTGATGAATATATCACCGAGACGGTCCAATTGCGGGCGGTGCTGCGGGGAACGGTCAAGCTTAGCCCGATCCTCTTTGCACCGGTCATCCTGATTGCTGGAGAGATCGCACAAAGCGCGACCTATGTCTCCAAGGCGTTCAAGATCGGGGCCAATGTGCGTCTGACTGATTATTTTCGGGCGTTCCTGCCGCCGGGTGCGGGGGCGAGCGTCCATTATGATCAGGCTGATGACAATTGGATCGAGCTGCCACTGACCGAGACCGAGGCTTTGTTTGAAAACCATTGGTCTGATCGTCGGCATGAGCTCGATGGGGTCAGTGCGGTCGAGGGACGGGTCAAGATCACCCTGACCGGCGGGCCTGAGGCTCGGCCTCTGATCGGCGATCAGGCGGCGGCAATCTACTAGGAAAAGGCAAGGTTATGACTATAACTCCTAATCGAGGCTATGGCCTGATTGGCTTTGGTCCGAATGGCTGGTTGTCAGAGGATCTTTCCACCTTCAATGGCAATCTTGGCAAGATTGATGACGATGTGCATGCCTTGTTTGCTGCCCTTTCTGGCAAGCGCGATGCGGATGCCAGCATCGGCATGGACAAGGTAACCGGCCTCGCTGATGCCCTCACGGGCAAGGCGGCGGTGGGCCATAGTCATCAATTATCCGATCTCAGCGATGTGGATGCCGCTCAGGCGGGCGAGGGCTATCTCCTCGCCCGTCAGGCCGGGGCATGGGTGCCGGTCAGCGTCAATGCTGTCTTTGGTCAATTCTCGGTCAATATCAACTCGGTGGATGGGCTGGCCGATGCGCTCAACGGCAAGGCGGCGAGCGATCACAATCATGATGCGGCTTATTTGGGCAAAACGGCAACGGCGGCCAATGCCTCACGGCTCGGCAATCAGTTACCGGAATATTATGCGCGAGCAAGCGCCGCCACGGGCAGCACAGCCAGTACGATTGTCGATTGGAACGATGCTATCAATAACGGGGTGTATATGGGGTCAAATGCGGCCCACGCACCCGGATCGGGATGGTATATCGGTCGTTGCTATCGACACAATGATATTTATGTCACTCAATTTGCGTGGGACTTCTCGGCGGACAACAAGACTTTTTTGAGAAAGAAACTAAACGGAACATGGTCCCCATGGACACAAATCACCGGGGCCAATCATATGGTGTTCCACCCGGACAATGTGCATGCCAATTTTGATCTTGCGGCGGGGACGTATAGCGGTGACGTTGGTGGATTAACGACCGTTGCCTCTGGCGAGATTACCGTAACGCAAAACAGCCGAATGTCTTGGTCCCATGGGCAAGGTGCGGCACCCTTATTCGCAGTGGCTTATATGGTCTGTAAAGAGCCGGACGGAGGGTACAGCGTAGGCGACATAATAGAGGTGACTGGAAGCGGCAGGCATCAGCTCAATAACGGGTCTGGGCATGTAACTGGATTTACAGACACAGAAATTTGGTGGTCCAATTATGAGTCTATAGCGAATGGAACCTTTCAGACCATTAAGAAAGATGGGTCTACTTACTCCATGAACACATTGAGCAAATGGAAACTGAAATTTGTAGGAGTTTGGGCATGAGGTACGTTGTTTATCGGGCGAAAGGGTCAATTTTAGGCACGTTTCTGAACGAGGACCAAGATGTGGAGCAAATGCTTGATGATGGCTTACTGCCATTTTCGCGCACCGATGACTACCGCATTTTAAGTGCAAACTTGCCTGAGTGGCCAATCGAACACTGGGGATCTGACTATCTCGAAACTGGGACTGTCCCGTACTTGAGGCCATATGAACCGGTGGCAACCAGTGATGAAGTAAACGCTGAGCGTGATCGGCGCATTGCAATCGGTCGGGTCGTCACGCTCACTTCCGGCAAGGTGATCCCAATCCAAGGGCGATCTCAGGATCAGACTAACCCGTCTTATGCATGAAGGTCGGGAATTTGGCTGGCGAATGTAGTGTAAATGGTTGATTTGTTGTAGGATTTGGTTGCTTACACCTATCCATTCCATCTCGCACACACAGCCACATTCGCCATGACC